>NZ_JBFULS010000008.1:0-123642 GCF_054049775.1 Methylobacterium sp. P5_C11
TTTTGATATTTTATGTTCACAGAGATATAAACCGACTAGCCAGAAACCGGAAGATTTTAAACGGAATATTTTTGCATGGATTTATATAGAAGATATCCATCCAGATTGAATTCCATGATAGTTATTTTTGCGTTGACGATGTTTTGTTTTACTGCCGGAATCGCCGCCTTTTCGGTCAACCGGATCGGCCAGATCGGTTCTGCAAGTCGCTTGTTCGACAGTGAGATCAAAGCCGTGGCGGTCCTCGGCACCATCAGGCAGCTGAGCCAGGAGTTGCGTACGCTCGCGGTGTTGGCGCAGGTCGCGCCGTCGGAGGAGGCGCGGCGGGACAGTGTCGGCCGGACCGAAAAGGCCCTGGACTCCGTATCCACGGCGTGGACCGAGTACGCGCCGATGGTGACGACAGCCGAGGAGCGGGATCTCGCGCAGAGCCTGTGGGAGGCTTGGCAGCACGTCCTGGCCGCCGCGGCCGAGGCGGCCGCCCTGGACCGAGCCGGGGAGCGCGACCTCGCCGACACTGTCCTGACCACGGTGTTGCAGGTGGACGCGGAGACCTTCAGGCGGGCGGCAGACGCGATGCTGACCTACCGCCAAACCAGGGCTTCTGAAAGGCGGGCGGCCGGCGATACCGCCGGCCTGACCGTCCAGCTGGAACTCGCGATGGCCGTCTCCGTCGCCGCCCTGGCCGCCCTGGGGTTCGTCCGGATCGTCCGGCGTCGCGTCATTCGACCGATTGCCGCGACAACCCGTGCCGTGCAGCAACTAGCGAATCACGACCTCATCGGTGCCGTACCGGCGGCGGTTCACGGCGACGCGTTATGTGCCATGGCGGGCACCCTGGAGGCCCTCAAGGAGACTTTGCTGCACAACCGGCGCCTGGAGGCTGAAGCGGTCCGCCTGCACGCGATCGAGGAGCAGAGGCGCGAAGGCGTCGTGCGCGAGATGACGGAGCGTTTCGAGGCGACAGTGGGAGACATCGCGGGAGCGGTCGCGTCCGTGGCGGAGGCCCTGCGCGGCACGGCCAATCTGGCCGATCGAGCCGTCGGGCCTGCGGCGAGCCAGTCGGCGATGGCGGCCGGTGCCATCGCGGAGACCCGATCCCATCTCCGGCGGATCGCCGCTGCCGCTGGGGAATTCGGTTTCGCGGTCGACGCGGTTGGGCGCCAGGCCGAGAGCGCGGCCGCCATGGCCGGCGGCGCCGCAGCGGAGGCGGAGCAGACCACGTCCCGCGTCCAGGCCCTCAGCGGGGCGGCCGATCGGATCGGCGACGTGGTTCGGATGATCGCCAAGATCGCCGCTCAGACCAACCTACTCGCCCTCAACGCCGCGATCGAGGCGGCACGGGCCGGAGAGGCCGGGCGCGGCTTCGCGGTTGTGGCGGCCGAAGTCAAAACCCTCGCAGGGCAGACCAAGCAGGCCACCGAACTGATCAGCCAACACGTGGCCGAGATCCAGGGATCGACCGCCGAGGCTGCATCCGCGATCACGGGTATCACCGCCCGGATCGCGGATATGAGCCGGGCGGCGGACGCCATCGCCTCAGCGGTCGAAGAACAGGGTGCCGCGGCTCGGGAGATCGTGGAGACCGTCACGAAGGTCGCCGACGGCTCCGGCGTTTCTGGCACCCCGAGCGTCGAATTCGCGGACGGCTCTGATCTGATGGCGGCGAGCGTCCTGAGCGCGGCGAGCACACTCTCGCGGGATGCCGAGCGTCTCGGCAACGAGGTTGCCGTCTTTCTCCAGGGCATCCGCGCCGCCTGAGCCGACCGGCGCGGCGACAAGGACGGGGCAGGATCGATGGGTCAGACAAGTCGATGGCGCATGAGCGGCCTGATAGGCGGAGCAACCCGCGCGGTAGCCGTCATCTTCGCTTGTCTGTTCTGCGCGATCCCGGCATCGGCGACCACGATCGCCGTCGCGATGGCGCCGCCCGTAGGCTTAACCCGGCTCCTGCACCGCGGCCTTGAGGAGCACGCGTCGGCGCGGGGCATCGCGCTGGACTTCGCCTACGCGCCGGACGGCGCGGGCGAGCAGCAGGTCGCGCAGGTCCGGAGCTTCGTTGCCGCGAAGGTCGACGCACTCCTGGTCATGCCCGTGGATCGGTCGGCCAGCGATGCCATCACCCGCTTGGCACTGGAGGCCGATATCCCCCTGGTTTTCCTCGAAATCGGCGCCGAGACCGCATGGGCGACCGGGCGCGTCGTCGTCGTAGCACCAAACGACCTCGTCGCCGGCCGTCTGCAGATGCGCAAGCTCGCACAGATGCTGAACGGGACCGGGCGGGTCGCGATCCTCACGGGCCTCCCGTCTCGTCCGGGATCGATGCTCCGCACCAGGGGCGTCAAAGAGGTCTTGACCGAATTCCCGAGCCTGCGCCTCGTCGCGGAAGCGGCGGCCGCCTCAGACCGGACGATGGCCAGAGCCGTCGTCGCCGGCTGGCTCGCCAGGGGGCTTGCCGTCGACGCCATCGTCGCCGGCGATGACGCGATGGCGCTCGGCGCCGCCGAGGCCGTCGAGGCCGCCGGGACCCCGGCAGGCCGGACCCTCATCGGCGGCGTGGGTGCCACCGCCGACGGTATGCAGGCGATGCAGACCAAGCGCCTCGCCGTGACGATCTACCAGGATGCGGTGACGCAGAGCCGCCGGGCGCTCGACGATGCCCTGGCGCTCATGAGGCACGAGCCGGTGCCGCATGTCGATTGGGTGCCTTTCGAACTCGTCACGGATCGGATGTCGACGACCCATTTCTCCCGGTAGTCCGGCTGTGCAGCATCGAACGCGCGCGTGTTCCTGCATCGCCCCGGGCGGCTTCAGGCTCATCGATCCCCGCGGGCTCGGAGGGCGCGCCGGAGCTTGAGCATCGCGATGGTCGGCCCGTCAGTGGGCCATCAGGCAGCAGATGGCGGTCTCCTGCAGGATCTCGCGGGTGGCCCCACCAAAGGCCCATTCCCGCAGGCGTGCGTGACCATAGGCGCCCATGACGATCAGATCGGCCTGCTGGTCGCGGGCGAATCGCAGGATCTCGTCGCTGTCGTTCCCCGCCGTCGTCAGCAGATGCGTGGTGACGGACGCACCGTGGAGCCTCAGATGCGCCGCGACCTCCTCGATCCCCTCTGAGCCCGCACCCTGTCCGGTCGTGACGACGAAAACCTGTGCGCTGGACCGCAAGAACGGAAGAGCCCCCGAGATGGCCCGGCGCGCCTCCAACGTGTCCTTCCAGGCAACGACGATGCGCCGGCCCGGCGCATCCGTGACGTCAGACGGGACGACGAGGACAGGCCGTCCCGCCTCCATCAGGACGGGGGCGACGGCCACGCCGAACGGGCTAGGATCGAGCACGGTCGGTCCGGTCCGACCGACCACGAGCAGGTCGGCGGCTCTCGCCTTCGCGACGAGGTGGGCGAACGGTCGATCGGTCCCGCCCGACCATGCGGTCCGGGATGCCTCGGCGGCGCAGCGGGTGAAAATCGCCTGCGCCCGCTCGAGCTCCTGCAGGATCGTCTCCTTGAACCGGTCGTACTGGCGCGCCGCATCGCGGATGTCGTGGGCGAAGAGCGGCACCGGCACCTCTGCGGCGGCGGCGCCGGTCAGCGTGGCGTCGAAGCGACGGGCCAGGGCGGCCGCGAGACGGACACGGTCGGGCGCCGCCTCCGAGAAATCCACGGAAACCAGGATGTTGGCGTAGCACATGGTGGGGTCCCCTCTGCCCGCAACTGGAGCGCAGCCAGGGAAATGTCGATGGCGGTCCGGGCTGCGGCCTTGATTCAGCGCAAGTGCCCGCGCCGACGCGAATCCGGTTTCACGGCGCCGGCTTTGCGCTGAATCAAGGAGCTGCCTCCTGCGCTGCGGCAAAGCTGATCCGTCCGCTCCTGGAGATCGCGATGTCAGCTCTCGAACTGCCGAGCGCAGTCAATCTCGCGCGCGCCCAATTCGCGCTCACCGTCGTCTGGCACTTCCTCTTTCCTGCATTCACCATCGGTCTCGCGAGCTACCTCGCCGTGCTGGAAGGCTTCTGGCTGCGGACCGGCCAGGCCGTCTATCTGGACACCTACCGATACTGGCTCCGCATCTTCGCCGTGGCCTTCGCCATGGGCGTCGTCTCGGGTCTGGTCATGAGCTATCAGTTTGGCACGAACTGGTCGGTCTTCTCCGACCGGACGGCGCCAGTGCTCGGCCCCCTCCTCGGCTACGAGGTACTGACGGCCTTCTTCCTCGAGGCCGGCTTCCTCGGCGTCATGCTGTTCGGCCTGGAACGGGTCGGTAAGGGGCTGCACTTCCTGGCGACCTGCCTCGTCGCCGTCGGCACCCTGACCTCCGCGTTCTGGATCCTGTCGGCCAATTCCTGGATGCAGACGCCCACCGGGCATGTCGTCGGGCCGGACGGGCGCTTCGCTCCGGCCGACTGGTGGGCGATCGTGTTCAACCCGTCCTTCCCCTACCGCTTCGCCCATACGGTCACAGGCGCCTACCTCACCACCGCCATGATCGTCGGCGCCGTGGGCGCGTGGCATCTGCTGCGGAACCGGGCCAATCCGCGGGCGCGACTGATGTTCTCGATGGCCATGTGGATGGCGGCCGTGGTGGCACCGGCCCAGTTGGTGATCGGCGACCTGCACGGCGGCAATTCCTACGAACACCAGCCCGCCAAGGTCGCCGCCATGGAGGGGCATTTCGACACCGAGCGCCGCGCCCCCGCGATCCTGTTCGGCTGGCCGGATGCGGAGGCGGGCGCCGTGCGGGACCGGATCGGCATCCCCGGACTGGCCAGCCTCTATCTGACCCACGACCTCGACGGCGAGGTCCGCGGCCTCAAGGCCATGCCGCGGGACCAGTGGCCGACCAACCTGCCCCTGGTGTTCTGGTCGTTCCGGATCATGGTCGGCCTCGGCCTGTTGATGATCGCCCTCGGTCTGGCCGCGCTCTGGCTTCGTCGTCAGGGGCAGCTCTACGACACGCCCTGGCTCCACCGCTTCGCCGTCGCCATGGGACCATCCGGTCTCATCGCCGTCACGGCCGGGTGGACGGTGACGGAGGCCGGCCGCCAGCCCTTCACCGTCTACGGCATGCTTCGCACCGTCGACAGCGTCTCGCCGGTGGCCGCCCCGGCGGTCGCCGCCTCGCTGGCGGCCTTCGCGGCGGTCTACCTCGCGGTGTTCGGCGCGGGCATCTGGTACCTCCTGCACCTGTTCGATCAGGTGCCGCACGCCCACGAACCCGGGCCGCCCCCGGGTCAACCGATCCGCACCGCCGGCATCACGCCCGCCCCCGCCCTCGTCTCCGGCGGGCAGAGCGCCGGCCGTCCCCTCGCCCAGCCCGCGGAGTAGGCCCGATGTCCGTCGATCTCACGCTCATCTGGGCGCTCCTCATCGCCACCGCGGTCTTTCTCTACGTGGTGATGGACGGCTTCGACCTCGGGGTCGGCATCCTGTTCCCGGCCTTCCGCGGGAAGGCGGAGCGGGATGTCATGGTCAATACGGTCGCCCCGGTCTGGGACGGCAACGAGACCTGGCTAATCCTCGGGGGCGGTGGGTTGTTCGCGGTGTTTCCGCTGGCCTATGCCACGATCCTGCCGGCCCTCTACATGCCGCTGATCCTGATGCTCCTGGCGCTCGTCTTTCGCGGTGTCGCCTTTGAGATGCGCTTCCGAGCCGCCACGCCGGGAGCCCAGAGCGCCTGGGATCGCTCGTTCTCGTGGGGCAGTTACGTGGCGACGTTCTGCCAGGGCATCTGCCTCGGTGCCCTGGTGCAGGGGATCCGGGTCGAGGGCCGCGCCTACGCGGGCGGCTGGTGGGACTGGCTGACGCCGTTCTCGGTGGTCACGGGGCTGGCCTTGGTGGCGGGCTACGGCCTGCTGGGCGCCTGCTGGCTGATCTGGAAAACCGAGGGCGAGGTCCAGCTCCGGGCCTATCGGTGGGCGCGTCCCCTCGGCATCGCCACCCTGGCGGCCATCGCCGTCGTGTCGGCCGCCATGCCGATCCTGAGCGAGGCCTTTCGAGCCCGCTGGCTGTCCTGGCCGAACGTGATGATGGCGGCCCCGGTCCCGGCTCTGGTCGCGCTGCTGGCGTGGCGTTTCTTCGTCGCCCTCGATCGGCGGGCCGAGGTGACGCCGTTCCTCTGCGCCCTGGGACTGTTCCTGATGTCGTATGTCGGCCTCGGGATCAGCCTCTGGCCGATGATCGTCCCGCCGACGATCACGATCTGGGACGCCGCGACCCACCCCAGCAGCCAAGCCTTCCTGCTCGCCGGCGCCGTGGTGCTGGTGCCGATGGTTTTGGTCTATACCGGCTACGTCTACTGGCTGTTCCGCGGCAAGGTCGGAGTCGGGGCACCGGGTTACCATTAGCCCCGTGCCAGATCGCGGTGCGCACGGCGGCCGGACCTGCACCCGCGCAGCCGGTCTCCAGCAGACCGGTCGCCGTCCGGCCTCGGAGCATGGGCTCGGGCGCCCCTAGGGTGCGTGATGTCACGGATCGGCGTGCGCGGCGGCAACGAATTGCGCGACGTCGTCGGCGACCGAAAGGCTCAGATCGAACGGGAAGCTCATGGCGTGGATGAGCTGTCCGTGGCCGAGGCCATCGTAGACCTTCGTGGTCTGATGTCCGTCGTAGGCCTGCAGTTCGCGCGCGAGCGCCAGGGTTCCGGAGGGATTCACATCCAGATCCGCCGCCCCGGTGAGCAGGAGCATGGCGGGATGTCGACCCGCGGCATGGTTGATCGGCTGCAACGTCGGATCGCTGCCCGCGAAGACCTGACGATCCAGGGGTTGGGTCAGCGCCGAACTCGCATACGGTCCCGCCAGACCAACGATGCCGGCGAGCTTCACCGGACTTGAGCCGGCGTGCTCGAGCCAAGTCGGGTCGAGTCCCAGCATTGCCGCAGCCCAGGCGCCCGAGGAATGGCCGGCGACGACGACACGGCGGGCGTCGCCGCCGAACTCGGCGGCGTGCGCGAGAGTCCAGGCGACCGCGGCGGCGTTGTCGGCAAGGATGTCCGCGAGACCTACGGCCGGGACGTGCCGATATTCGGGGATCACGACCACGAACCCCCGGCGCGCCAAGGCCGCGCCGACATAGGCGACCTCGTCCTTGGATCCGGTCCGCCATCCGCCCCCGTAGAGGAAGACGACCACCGGGCGCGCTCCCGCCGCCGTCGAGCGGTAGATATCGGCCCGATGCTGAGTTCCCTCGGCGTACGCAACACCGGTCTGCACGTGGACTTCGAGCGGTGCGAGCGCGTTCAAGACCGCCAGGGTCAGGCCGATGATCTGATCCCCCAAGTAGCTCAGCATGAGATCGATGTCCGTGATCGTCGATGATGCGGACGGGCGTCTCGGCCTGCGGCGGCCCATCGGTGTCCGATCTGCCTGCAAGCCTTCAGAGGCTCGTCCACGCGGTGCCCCCGATTTCAGAAGTGACGCGATCCATCAGTGCGGTCGCGGACCACGCCGGCTCCGACCTCCGGCGCGATCCGCTAGCTCAGTTCGACCACCGCGAGCCGATCGGTGACCTGGACCGAAAAGCGCCTGTCGGCGGGAAGGGCGACGACGCTCACGCGGCCGTCGTCGTCGAAACGGTGAAGGCGCACCTGCCGCGGCTGACGCGAGAGGCCGATCTCGACAGATCGGGCGTGCACGTCCGGACGGACGGTGCGGCTCCGCCGATCCCATCCGTCGAGGCCCAGCCAGACGGGGATGAGCGTCGCCCCGTCCCGCCGCACGAAATGTCCGGAGACGAGGTCGGGGACGGCGGCGGACAGCGAGACGTCGCGATCGGCCGGGACGGCGTCACGCTCGCCGCCCGGCGCGGCGAAGAGGCGGACGAGGTTGCGCACCGCCGCGAAGGCCGGGGTCGGCCGCCCGTCGTGGGCGATGAGACCGAAATGGCTCTCGGGGTCCGTGTCGCCGCGATCGAAGCTGGAAATCAACTCGTACAGGTAGGTTCGGCGGATCCCCTGCAGGTAGCTCCACAGGAGCAGCCGCGGCATGTACCGGGCTCGGAGACCCTCCGAGATCGGAAGGTGGGCGCTGCCGGTGGTGAGCGCGGTGTGATAGCCGGTCTCGGTGGCGATCATCGGCGCGGCGCCGAAGACGGGCCTGGATGCGGCGACGAAGCGGGCGAGGCTGCCGCCGGCTTCCGTTTCCGGATGTTCGGCGCCCGGATACGGGTGAATATTTCCGAGGTCGACCACCGCCGCGAGGTTCCGCGCCGCCGCGACGTTGCCCTGAATGTAGCTCGGGCCGGCAACCTGCACACCCCGGAACCGGGCCTCCGTCCGCACCGCGCGGAACAAGGCGGCTTGGTGATCGGCCGAGAGGCGCGCGCGATCCGGCCCCGCGGCCACGGGAGGCTCGTTACCGCCCTCCGCCACGATGAGCCCGTCACCGGCCCACCGGGCGATCTCGGCAAACCGATTCGGTGGCACCCGCGGCCCCGGCGTAAGCCCGTCATAGAAGATCAGGCTGAAGCGGAAGCCGCGACCTGCCAGGGACGCGATCCGTTCGAATTGCCCCGCCGGCTCGTCGCCGGTGAGCACGATGTCGTCGCGCAGGTGACGAATGCCGAGTTCGTCGAGGGCGCGGGCGCAGTCGGCGAATCGGTCGACATAGGGGCTGCCGCCATGTCCGAGATGAACGTTGACGCCGATCGAGTCGATCAGGTCCTCGCATCGGTGCAGCGGAGCGGCGGCGACCGCGCGGTCCGCCGCCAATGCGCCGGCCGTCAGGGCACCCGCCGTCAGGACGAGCGCCGAGCGGCGTGTGAACCAGGTCACGTCCGGCTCGCCAAAGTGAGGAACGGACCGGATGCGGCGACATCCGCCCTGTCGGGTCGGACCGCCTCGGCTCGCTTGACCGCCCGGAGCAACTCGCGCAGCGCCTCCTCGACCCGGATCTGGGCTTGGCGGGAACTGAAATTGTGGTCCGCATCCGGTACGATCGTCACAGGCGCGCCGAGGCGCCGATCCGCCCGGCCCGGCGAGCGTCCCAGCCGGCTGCGGACGGCCGCGAGGCCGGGGTCGCCCGCGCTGTAGAGCAGGCGGATCTCGGCGCCCCGCCGGCGGAGGGTGGCGATGCGCCGGGCGGGAGAGCCTCCGGGTACCCCGGGGCGCCACGCCCGGCGCAGGCGCCGGATCGCGGCCTCGGCGCCGCGCCGGACCAAGGCGCTGCCGATGGCGTGGATGCGGATCTGCCCACGGATCAGGCGGCGCCATGTCGCCCCCTGCGTCAGCAGCGCCGCGTAGGTCGACGCGCTGCCGAAGGTCTGACGGATCACCCGGTCGAGATCCTGATCGGGGTCCCAATCGAAACAATAGAGGTTGAGCAGCAGCGCCCCGTCGACCCGCCGGTCCCGCCAGAGGGCGTGGAAGGCCGCGTAGGCGCCGCTGCAGCCGCCGACGAGCAGGATCGGGCCACCAGCACCGACGATCCGGTCGACGGCCGCGACGACATCGGCGAACCCGTCGGGGGCGAAGAGGGGCTTGCGATCGTCGGAGCGGTCGTCGCTGTCGCCGATGCCCAGGGAGTCGAAGCGGAACGAGGCCACCCCGTCCGCCGCGAGGCGTCGGGCGAGATCCGTCGTCTGCCGGCCCCAGCCGGAATGGACCGTCATGCCGGTGCAGACGAAGACGACGGTGGGCGCGCCGAGATTCGCTCGATGCGGCCGGCAGCGGATCCCGAACCGGCCCTGTGCGAATTGGATCGCCTCCTCCTCCCAGGCCGGACCGCTCATGCGGGCCGGGCTCGGGCCGATGACAGGAGTGCAGCCGGCCGTGGGCTCCCTCACGCCGTCCGTCGCGAAGGCGACCACCTGCGCGAAGTCCGCCGCCGGGACTTCGGAGAAGATCGGGTCCGCGACGAGCGCGGCGAGACCCGGGAACGGTCCGGTCGCGACGGCACAGCCGAGCCCGCTCAGGTGGCCGGCCAGCGCCCGGGCCTCCGCCGCGAGGAGGAGGATGTGGCCGGCCGGCGCCCGTTCGAGCCGCGGGAGCGACAGGTCCGCGAGGTCGCCGAGAAAGGCGCGACCCATCCGGAAGCCACCAACGGTCAGACCGTCCGGCTCCTCCCGTGGGGCCGAGCCGTCCGGAAGGCGCCCGATCGTCTTGGCGCGCAGCCGCATCTCGCGCAGGTACGCCCGCCCGGTCGCCACCGGAGCCAGCAGGACGAGGCGGTCGACAGCCTCGTCCCGGGCCGCCAGGGCCGCGAAGGTCGCCCCCAGGCGAAGGCCGACGAGAACGACCTCCGTCACGCCGGCCGTCGCGCGCAAGAACCGCACGGCCTGGCCGATCGCTGCGACGCAGGCCGCGACGCGCGGCTCTTCGAGGTCGGCCGAGTCGCCCTCGCCTGGGTAGTCGAAGCGCAGGGTCGGGCAGCCGGCCACGGCAAGATTATCGGCCAGCGCCCGCCAGGGCCGGTACGCGGCCATCTGCTCGAAGCCGTACGCCCCGCAGAGGACGACGCCGCGCCGTCCCGCGGCCGGATGAAACCAGCCGAACAGGCCCTCGAACGTCACCGGTTTTGGGCCGCGCAAGCCCGAGGCGGCTGCCCTCTCGGAACCGACCTCATCCGTCATGTCCGAATTCCACGATCTCGTTGCTGTTGATCGCGCGGAGGGACCCGCGCGGAACCTGGGTCCTGCCGGCAAAGGTGATGATCCGGGTCGCTCCCGGCGCGAGGTGGAACCCGTTATCGCTCGGCTGCGCCGCCGAAGTCCGGACCTGGACACTGCAGGCGAGCCGCTCGGTGCTGACGCGCAGGGCCGGACCGTCCGCCGTCGCGACCGGCTCGGCCCGGAGGCCGACGACCGCGCGGTCGGTCGGGCGACGGCCCGGAAAGTGGAAGCTCTCGGCAATGAGGCGTGCATCGGTTCCGGTCAGCCGCGCGTGCGCCACGTCGTGGATCCGAGGCCCGAAGCGGTAGCTGTGGGTGGCGTCGAAGAAGCGGCCCAGCAGGTCGGCGGAGGTCAACGTGACGGCGGCCCGGGCTCCGACAACGATGGCGCGCTCGGCGCGGGCCGCGACCCGACCGCCGGCATCCGACAGCGTCAGAGCGACGGTGAGCGCTTGCATCGCCGCGGTCTCGTTGAGGACGTGGAGGTGCAGACCGTCGAGTCCCTCGTCGGTGATGAGGATCTGAACGGGTCGGAAGGCGCGCTTGAGCGCGTACCACGCCGATTTCGGGTGCTGCGTCCGATCGATGACGCCCCAGCCCGAACCGGGTCCGAGGTCGCGCAGGGAGAGAACCAGTCCCCCCGCAGTCTGCGAACGCGGCCGGCGCCACTCCGCAAAAGTCGCCTCCATGACCTCGGCCACGGCGGCGCGGCCGAGTTCGAGGTAGCGCTCCGGATCGCCGATGCGGAGCGCGGCCGGATCGACGCCGTAGAGCAGGCCGACGTAGTGGTCGCGCACGGTCTCGAAGTCCCAGTCGGCGCCCCGATCCCGCGGGATGCCGGCCGACCAGTCCGGATCGATCGGCCCTGCGGGACCGGGCGTGCCGGGGTCGGGCGGGATCGCGAAGGCGAGACACTCGCTGGCGAAGCCTACCTCTGCCCGGCGGGCATCCTCGAGAGGGCGACGATAGGCGCCGACGCCGAAATAGTGGGTGCAGCCCGCCCGCGGCGAGAAGGGCAGATCGCCGCCGGACGGCGAGTTCGGCAGGACGATCAGGTCTGGCCTCAGGGCCGCGGCGAGCCCCGGCAGGGTCGCCGTGCAGAAGGTGTCGGCCCAGACGGCGCGTGGCGCGCCGAGCATCGCGGCCTGCTGCCAGACCTCGCTTCCGCCGCAGAGCACGCACAACGACGGCGAAGTCTGGGTCCGGTCCAGAAACCCCGTCACCTCATCCGCGAGCCGGGCCGCGAAGGTGGGGTCGTCGTGCGGGTAGTCGAAGTTGGCGAGCATCAGGTCCTGCCAGACCAGGATGCCGCGCTCGTCGCAGAGTTCGTAGAAGTTTGAAGCCGGGTAGAGCGTCGTGCCGGGGACGCGCAGCATGTTCATCCCGGCCTCTCGGGCGAGGTCGAGCAGTTCCGCATCCCCCTCCGTGCCGAGACCGACGAGATCCGGCGGCATCCAGGTGGCGCCGCGGCAGAAGACCGGAACGCCGTTGACCGCGATCGACAGGCCCTCCTCGAAGGGCCGGGACAGCGATAGGGTCCGGAAGCCGACCCGACCCAGGTCGACGCGCGTGCCGTCCACGGATGCCGCGACCGGGTAGAGATGGGGGATCCCGTGTGTATGCGGCCACCAGGGCGCGATGCCGGGCAGCGCAAGCGCGCCCGCGAACAGCCCGGGCTCGATCTCCTCGAGGAACGCCTCGCAGCCGTCGCACAGGAGCGCGACGGATCCGGCCGGCCCCTCGATCCGAAGACGCGCCGTCAGCCGACCCGTGTCCCCGTCGAGGACCGGGCGCAGATCCGCGGCCGCGACGCGGGGGCGCAGGGCCTCCACGGTGATCGGCCGGTAGGGGCCGACGAGGTCGATCTCCGGACACCAGCCGGGCATGAACCCGAGGACGCTGGTGCGCAGGTGGCGCAGGGATCCCGGCGTGATCATCCGCGGCCGCCAGCGCCCGCGCTTGGCCGGACGATCGAGTTCGGCCTTGAGCGCGCGGAAGCACAGGGCGAGGTCGGACGCGGCACCGAGTTCGGCCTCGACGACGTGCTCCTCGAACATCGAGCGGGTGAAGAGGATCGGCACGCCGTCGAGCCAGACCTCGGCGAGCGTTGCCAGCCCCTCGAGGCGGAGCCGGACCCGGCCGTTTCCGGCGAGCCGGGTCCGATACCAGACGTCGCGGTCGTGGATCGGCGTCGGTGCAGCCTCGTTCCAGCGCCCGGCCGCGCGGAGGGCGGCGGCAGCGGTGCCCGGCACGGTGGCGGCGATCCAGTCGGTCACCCCATCGAGATCCCCCGGACCGGCACAGGCGCCGGGCTGCGTCATGGCGAGGTGCCAGGGCTCGGACGGGATCTCGTTCCCCCGGTCGCCGACGCTGAGGATGCGGGCCATCGCGCCGCTCAGCCGCCGAGGACGCGGTCGAGCGACGCGAAGACGCGGTCGTAGGTCGCCGCGAGGCGGTCAAGGCGCGGCGCCAGGCCCTCCGCCGCACGGCGGTGGAAGGCCCGGGCGAGCTGGAACTGGAAGGCCTTCGCCTCGCGGCTGAGGTCGGCAGCGGCCGCGACGGCATCCGAAAACCCGCCGGCGTCCCGGGATCCGAGCCACGCGAGGTGACTGGCGAGCATCTCGAAGTTCGCGCCGAGCTGGCGGGTCGTATTGAACGCGTAGGCGTGGAAGACGCTGAGCGGCCGGCCGACCAGGTCCGGGGCCGTCGCGGCGAGCGTGTCGCGGAAGGCCAGCACGGGATTGCGCCGGGGCGCCCGGGCGCGATGCCGCGCGAGGAGGTCCAGGGCAGCGCCCGTCAGGTCCGCGGGATTCAGGGGCGGTGCCGCCGTCTTCACGAACTCGGCGTAGGGCGGCAGCGTCGCCGGCCCGAAGATCCCGGTGTAGTCCGCCCCCGAGAGGCGGAATCGGCCGGCATTGTGGAGGTAATCGAGTTCCCTCGCCGCCGGATCGAGCGCCAGGATGCCGATCGTCGTCTTGGCGTGCTCCCGGCCGTAGGTGGTGCCCCGCGTATCGGGGAGATAGATCGCGTCCACCTCGACGAGGACGGGCCGGCCCGCCTCCGCTTGGATCAGGGCCTGGGCCTCGAGGCCGGCGTAGACCGCGAGTTCCAGAACCTCCACGCCGTAGAGCCGTTCGAGGTCGGCCGGCGGCGGCTTGAAGAACGTGAACTGGTCGCCCTCGAAATCCTGCCGCAGGGTGAATCCCAGCATCGCCTCCGGCGCGAGGCCGCGGATGTGCAGCAATTCGATCCAGAGATCGACGTAGCAATTGGTTTCCGGCCAATCCCGGCCGGGATCGTGGAGGGGGTGCGCAACATGCTCACCCGCAGCCCCAAGACCCTCCGGAAGGCGCAGCGCGGCGGTCACCGCCCTCAGCCCCACAGCTCGGCGCGCACGGCTTCCGGCCACGCGGCAAGGTCCAGGCCGTGGTGGCGCAGGAGCGCCAGGGTGATCCGCTCCAACCCGAATCCCACGCAGGCCGTATGGGCGACCCCACCCTCGGCCTGACGCAAGTCCCAGGTGCTCCCGAAATGATCCTGGTGGTAGTTGAAGCTGAGGCAGGCTGTCGGCTTGTCGACGCTGTTGACCGGGACGTTCAGCTCGAACTTCAGGCCCTGGGCGCGCTGGTTGTTGGCGAGCATCCGCCCGGCACGCCCGAAGAACGGATCGTTGGCCGCGTCGATGGCGAGGGGCAGGCCGAGGGCGCGGATCATCGCGGTGCCCCGCTCGAGCCAGGTCTCGCGGAAGGCCAACACCTGTTCGGGACTGCCCATGCGCACGTATTCACGCATCCGGAAGAGCTGCATCCGCGTCGGCTCGAGCGAGGGCTCGCGGCGGAAGCAGTAGGATTGCAGGTCGAACAGGCGGCCCGCGGCGGGCAGCGCGCCCCGGGCTGCGGCGACTGGGTAGACCGGGTAGCAGGCCGCGGGCGTGAGGACGACGTCGGTCGCCGCCTGCTGGCCCGTCCAGTCGGTTCCGGCCTCGAGACAGGCGAGGATCTCGGCGTGGCCGCCCGGGTCGCCGCAGAAGCTATGCACGGTCCCGGCGAGGTTCGGGAAACCCTTCAGGTAACCGCTGCGCTCGAAGGCCGGCCGGCTCATGGCGGGCGGGAAGCGCAGCACCTCGGCCTCCTCGGCCGCGCCGAGGCGCGTGATCATCCGGTCCAGGGCATCGACGACGCTCTCGAAGTCGCCGCTGCGGCCGTAGAGGCCGTCGACGCCGGTACGGATCAGGAGCCCATGGTCGAACAGGCGGTCCAGGAACGTCGGACCGCCGTCCTCCTCGGCTTCGAGAAGGACTTCGCCGGGGGAAGAGGAAAGCGATTCCATCACGCGCTCATGAGCTGGCCGCTGCCCTTCTGCACGAGCAGAAGCTTGGCGGTATTGGCGAGGATCCGATCGTTGCCGATCATCAGCGGCGCGGAGAGAACGTCGCGCAGCGGCCGTCCCAGGCTGTACGGCGTGTCGTTCCGGTATCCGGCGAGCCCGACGATCGCGAGCGCCCGCCGCACGATGTCGACCGCCATGTCGGAGACGGTGACCTTCAGATTGTTGAGCATGACGCAGAAGCCGAGGGAGCCGATCGTGTCGACGTCGCCATGCGCATCCTCGAAGCGGCGCAGGGCAGAGACGACCGCGCTCCGCATGGCCTGATGCGCGTTCGAGACCTCGGCGAGGCGCAGCGCCGTGGGCGGCACCTGACCGGGCCGGCTCCGGGCCTCGGCCTGCACGAATGCGCGGGCGCGATCGAGCGCGTAGGTCGCGATCCCGTACCAGACGCTGCTCCACAACAGGTGCGAGGAGGCCAGCATCGACTGGGCGGCGATCTCCGCGAACGGCTTCGGAAGGATCTGCTCGACCGGGACGTTCCGGGCCTCTAGGCGATAGCCCTCGCTGCAGGTCCCGCGCATGCCGAGGGTATCCCAGTTGCCGGTGCGCACGAGGGAGATCTGATCGGCCATCAGCGCCACGAGGACCTGATCGGACGTCGCGGCGTCCGGATGGCGCCGGGCGGTGGCGAGGATCAGGTCGGCATGGGCGCCGTACGAGATCACCGACGCGTCCTTGCCGAAGGCGAAGACCTCACCGGTCGTCTCCACGGCGCAGAGGCTGTTGCGCAGGTCGCCGCCGATGCCCGCCTCGGTCGTCGAGGACGCGACAAGCAACTGCTCACGCGCGATCCGCTCCATCAACTGGCCATGCCATGCGCTGTCGAGCCCGTGCGTCACGAGGCTCGACACCTTGATGTGGTGCATCGCGAAAACCATCGCGGCCGCGCTGCAGGCTTGCCCGAGCGTGCTGCACAGCTCCGCGATCTGCGACAGGCCGGCGCCCTCGCCGCCGAACTGCCCGGGAATCTGGAGACCCAGAAGACGCTCGGTCTTCAGGGCGGCGACCGCTTCAGCGGGGAAGCGGCCCTCGCGATCGACGGCGTCGGCGTGGCGCGCCGCCACCGCCGCCGCTCGCTCACCGCGCCCGGCCAGGGTGCTCATGCGGCTTCCTGCCGAACCAGGGACGAGACGGCTTCGCGGATCGCGCGGATCGTCGAGAACGACTTGCGATTCAGCAAGTCGTCGGGAAATTCGATGTTGAAACGCTCCTCGAGCGCCAGCATCAGCTGCACCGAACCGAACGAATCCAGCCCGAGATCGAACAGGCTGTCGTCCTCGGTGAGTTGATCCGCCTTCCCGGCGAACGCTTCGTTCGCGGCCAGGATCTCTCGTATGTCTTGGGCGATGTTCAAGGCGCTACTCCTAAATCCAGCGATCAGTACGCTATTGAATGGATCGGCCGTCCGTCAAATTATCTATTGATTAATAGTAAATAAGCGCCGGCGAATGATCGCAGGGGGCTGCGCGGCACACCGATGCGGACCGGCGGCTGCCAGGACCACACTCTCCGACCCGGAACCTTTACAATCGATTTCCAGCGCCGGATTTCCCGGCTGCACGCCCTTTAACTTTTCAAAATAGACAAATAATGCGTGTGAACACGTCGAGAATCATGAATTCTATGGGACCGCCCATTTAGGACGATTCAGAAGTGTTCGTGACGCGCGGGGGCGGCATCGGCCATAAGGCGGCTCCGCCCATGCCAGGCGGCCTCCCACAACGATCGGCCGGCGCGCCATGATCTACAATCTGCAAATCCTGCGCGCCGTCGCGTCGTATCTCGTGTTCCTGACGCATTTCGGCCTCTACGTCGGTCCCGTCCTGCCGCGGCCGGATCTCCTGGCCTTCGGCGCTTCGGGCGTCGACGTGTTCTTCGTCCTGTCCGGCTTCATCATGTTCGTGAGCACCGACGGACGCGGCGAGCGCCCAGGCGGATTCCTGCTGCGCCGGGCTTCGCGCGTCGTGCCGGTCTACTGGCTCGTTACGATCGGACTGGCCTTGATCGCGCTGACCGGGCTGAAGCCCATCGGGATCGTCACGTTCCAGCCCGACTATCTCATCCAGTCGCTGTTGTTCCTGCCCTTCTCGAGGGGTGGGTACATCGAACCGCTGAACTCCGTCGGCTGGACCCTGAACTACGAGATGTTCTTCTATGTGGTCTTCGCGGGACTGCTGCTCGTGCCGACGCGGGCCGGGCGGGCGCTCGGGGCGGCCTCGATCTTCCTGGCGCTGATCCTGCTCGGGCTGGTGCCGGTGCCGGGACTCTACTGGGCTTACTACACCAAGCCGATCGTGATCGAGTTCGCCGCCGGCATCGCGCTCGGCTACGCCTATCTGCATCTTGGTGCCCCGGCTGCCGGCTTTCCGGTCCGCCGGGTGGCGGGCGCCGCCCTGGCGGCGGCCGTGGTGCTCGTCCTGGGCGGTCAGGTCGTCGCCGGTGCGCTCGGCCTTGAACCCGAGCTGAGCGGATTCGCCCGGCCGCTTGTCTGGGGCTCCGCGGCTGTACTGGTCGTCGGAGCGATGCTGCTCCTGGAGCGAGGCGGCGTGGCCCTGCGCTCGCGCTGGCTCCTGTCGCAGGGGAACGCCAGTTACTCCTTCTATCTGATCCACAACCTGATGCTGCATACCGCGGCCAAGCTCGCAGCACCCCTCGCGGCGCCCGGCTTCGGGCGCGCCGCCCTGATCTTTGTGATGGCATTCGCGGCTTCCGCGGCGATCGGCGAATTGCTGTTCCGCTCCGTCGAGACCCCGATGATCGCCGCCCTGCGTCGGCTCTTCACTCGGCGCTCGCGCACAGCCCCCCTGCCCGCGGCTCTCGCTCCCTGATCGGCACCGCTTCGGGGTCTATGCACGGGATTGCATCGGCCGGGCGGCTTCGCTCCCCGGGAGAGATGCCGATGCCATCGTATAGTTAACCCTAATGATTTACAAAAATTAAGTTTACAGCGCGTGTTGTCGACCTAATCGACCGCTATTTCGAGCCTATCTCAGCACATTGACCTCTTCTTTATGGGTCATGATCCTACTACCTTCCTGCGTGTGCCTGTGATCGCTGCCATACGTGAGACCGGCAGGACGGAACTCTTTCTTCCCGCGTCCGGCGCACTGACGAGGAAGCTGTGATGCGTGTCGCGATTGTTCACGACTGGTTGTATGTCGTCGGCGGCGCCGAGCGCGTGCTCGAGCAGCTGCTGAGGATCTACCCCGAGGCGGACGTCTACGCCCTGTTCGACTTCCTGCCGGCGGAAGACCGGGCGCGGCTGGGATACACGCACGCGCAGACCAGCTTCATCCAGCGGATGCCATTCGCGCGGACGCGGCATCGGAGCTACCTGCCGCTCATGCCGCTGGCGATCGAGCAATTCGACCTCTCGGCTTACGATCTGATCATTTCCAGCAGCTACGCTGTCGCGAAGGGGGTGCTGACTGGGCCGGACCAGCTCCACGTCTCCTACGTCCATTCGCCGATGCG
The DNA here is from genome assembly GCF_054049775.1 of Methylobacterium sp. P5_C11. Classification (NCBI taxonomy): domain Bacteria; kingdom Pseudomonadati; phylum Pseudomonadota; class Alphaproteobacteria; order Hyphomicrobiales; family Methylobacteriaceae; genus Methylobacterium; species Methylobacterium sp. P5_C11. The sequence goes on from NZ_JBFULS010000008.1 coordinate 18,467, forward strand.
CTACGCGTGGGACATGCAGCACACCTACCTGCGGGAGAGCGGCTGCGAGGCGGGCATGAAGAGCCTGCTGGCCCGTCTCATCCTGCACCGGATGCGCGTGTGGGACTTCCGCACGGCGGCCGGACCCAACGCGATCGTCGCCAATTCCGCCTTCGTCGCCCGCAGGATCCACAAGGTCTATGGCCGGACCGCGGAGGTCATCCACCCGCCGATCACGCTGCCGAACCAGCGTTTCGACGGGCCGCGCGGGAACCACTTCCTCGTCGCGAGCCGGCTCGTCCCCTACAAGAACGTCGAGGCGGTGGTGCGCGCGTTCGCCCTGCTTCCGGATCTCGAACTCGTGGTGGCAGGCTCTGGGCCGGACGCCGCGCGATTGCGGGAACTCGCCGGCCCCAACGTCTCGTTCGCCGGCTTCGTCCCCGACGCTGAGCTGCGCCACCTCATGGCCACAGCCCGGGCCTTCATCTTCGCGGCCGAGGAGGATTTCGGGATCATCGTGGTGGAGGCGACCTCGGAAGGCACGCCGGTCCTCGCCCTGGGCCGCGGCGGCGCGCGGGAGACCGTGCAGGTCCGGGGTCCGCAGCGCACCGGCATGTTCTTCGACACGCCCGAACCGCAGACCATCGCCGAGTGCGTCCGCCGTTTCATCCAGCAGGAGGGGCACTTCACGCGGGAGGCATGCTGGGCGCAGGCGGAGATGTTCTCGGCCGAGCTGTTCCGGAGCCGGTTCTCGAGTTTCGTCGAGGAGCAGTTGGCCCAGCATCGCTCGGCCTGCGAGACGCGTCCGCGCATCGTGCCGCGCCTCGAAGCGGTGGGCTGAGGGGGCGGCGCATGTCCTTCCTGACCGTCGATCTGGCCGATCGCGCCGCGGTTCGCGCCGTGCCTCAGGGTCCGGGGCGCAGCGGCCCGCTCGCCGCATCCCTCGCCCGGATCTGGCACCGGCGCTACCTCTTCGCCTCCGTGTTCGCCGCCGTGCTCGGGCTGGCGGTCATCGCCCTGACGATGATTGCGCCGCAATACGTGGCGGTCGGTTCCGTGATCGTGGCCGAAGCCGAGCCCGGCGCCCACAACGCCTCCATGGCCTGGATCCAGAAGATCGGTGACCCGGCCGACATCGAGAGCCAGATCCAGGTGATCCGCTCGCCCCGGCTGCTCCGCCTCGCGATCGATGACGGCCTCGTCGCCTCGGTCATGGCCGAGTGCCGCTACGCCGCCACCCGCGGGCATCCCGATCAGATCAGCGCCAAGAAGGACGCCGCCTGCACGACCCTCACGACCGATCGCAACGCCCTCGTCGAATATCTGCAGAAGCGCTACTCGGTCCTGAGTTCGGGCCGCTCGCGGATCATCACGATCGGCTACAGGTCGCCGCTGCCCGAGACGGCGCAGACGATGGCCAACGGCCTCATCAACGCCTTCCTCGACGACCAGCGCGAGGCCCAGGCCTCCAGCCGCAAGGCCGCGGCCGACTGGCTGCACACCGAGATCAGCCAGCTCGACGCCTCGATCCGCGCCGACGAGACCCGGATCCAGACCTTCCGGCGGCGCAAGGGACTGCTGAAGGGCGCGAACGCCCCCATCAGTTCCGAGCGCCTCACCAGCATCAGCCAGCAGCTCGCCGCCGCGGAGACCGCGAAGGCCGACGCCGCAGCCCGCCTGAGCGAGATCGAGAACAGGGGCGCGCATGGTGCCGACAGCGCCCCGGCGGTCCTGTCGAGCCAGACCGTGGTCTCCCTCAAGCAGCAACTCAGCGGCGTCAGCGCGCAGCTCGCCAACCAGAGCACCCTCCTGGGCGCCAACCACCCGATCATCCGGGCGCTGCAGACCGAGCAAGCCAGCCTGCGCGAGCGCATCGATCAGGAGATCGGCAATGTCGCGCGGGGCCTGCGCAAGTCCTACGAGGCGTCGAACGCCCTCGCCAAGTCCCTGCGCGCCCAGCTGGAGACCGCCAAGACGGATGCCGCCGCCGCCATGGACGACGAGGCCTCGATCGAGGGCATGGTGCGCAACGCGGAGATCAAGCGCACCCGCTACGCCGACCTCGTGAAGCGGGCCGGCGAACTCGAGACCGAGCGGCGCATCCTCACCGGAAGCACCCGGCTGGTGAGCCTCGCGGAGCTGCCGCAGGAGCCGTTCTCCCCCAAGGCCGTGCCGTTCCTGGCCGGCGGCATCGTCCTCGCGGGCGTGCTGGCGGCCGCCGCAGCGCTGCTGCGGGACTACACCGACCGGCGCGTGCGGACCTCCGAACAGCTCATGGCGGGCACCGGTGCCCCCGTCTTCGCCCAGCTGCCCTGCCTGGAGACTGCCGGCCTCGTCGGCCGCTTCTCCGACCGGTACCGGGAACTCGAACTCCCTGAGGCCCTGGCCCGGGCGCGGGTCGACCCGATGATGCAGAACGTTCTGCGCAACCTGCACGCGCATCTCGTTCTGGCGGGCGGCGGAAAGTCCCGCGTCGTCCTGGTGACCTCCGCCAAGCCGCGCGAGGGCAAGTCGTTCACGGCTTTCGCGATGGCCGTCATCGGCGCGGCCAGCGGACGGCGCGTCCTGGTGGTCGAGTGCGACCTGCGCCGCCCCAACTTCGAGGCATCCCTCGGGCTCGGGCGCGGACCGGGGCTCGGCGGTGTGCTCCGCGGCGAGATCGACCCGGCGGACGCCGTGGTCGCGGCGGGACGGTTCGACGTCATCCCGGCCGGGATTCCCACCGCGGATTCCACTGAACTCCTGATGAGCGATCGGATGGTCGACTTCCTCGACTGGAGCCGCCGTTACGACCTCGTCCTCCTCGACACGCCGCCGACCAGCCTGCTGATGGACGCGTCGATGCTCGCCCGCCACGTCGACGGCGTGCTCTGCTGCGCGCGTTACGGCCGCTCCCAGCTCTCGGACACGGTCGAGACCGTGGCGAACCTCCGGCGGGCCGGCGGCGCGGTGCTCGGCATCGCGATGACGATGGTCAGGCCGGGAAGCCAGTCGACCTACGATGTCATGCCGCTGCCCGATCCGCGCAATGTCGCGAGGGCGCGATGACCGGCATGCTCGGAGCCGAGGCGCTCGCCCAGGGCGGATCGATCGACCGGACCCGTGCCGGCCGGTCCGGGCGCGGCGTGCGCCCCCGCGTGCTGTTCGTCAGCCACACGGGCACGATGTCGGGGGCGGAGCTGGTGCTGCGCGATGCCGTCCGCCCCTGGCGGGGATCGACGGCGTTCCTGTTCGAGGACGGCGCCCTGGCCGAAGCCCTGCGGGGCGAAGGCCTGGAGATCCTCCTCGCGCGCCGCCGGACCGCGCTGACGGATCTGCGCAGGGACGTGTCGCCCCTGCGTGCCCTTCCGGTCCTCGGCCAGCTCGGCGCCCTCGCGCTGGAGATCGCGCGGGCGGCCCGCCGCTGCGACGTGGTCTATGCCAATTCTCAGAAGGCGTTCCTCCTGTCGGCGCTCGCCGCGCGCCTCGTCGGACGCCCCCTGATCTGGCACTTGCACGACATTCTGGACAACGCACATTTCGGCTTTGCCCAGCGTACCCTGCAGGTGAGACTGGCCAATCTCTGCGCGGCACAGGTGATCGTCCCCTCGGAGGCCGCCGCGCGCGCCTTCGCCAAGGCCGGCGGGCGCCGGTCGCTGATCCGGATCGTTCCCAACGGCCTCGACCTCGCCCGCGATCCGCGCCCCTCCGAGGCGTTACGGGCCGAACTCGGTCTGCCGGCCGGGCTCCTCGTCGGCGTATTCAGCCGTATCGCCCCCTGGAAGGGGCAGGACGTCCTGATCGACGCGCTGGCAAAGGTGCCGGACATGCGCTGCATCGTGGTGGGCGCCCCGTTGTTCGGCGAGGATGCCTTCGCGGCGCATCTGCGCGACCTCGCGGCGGCACTCGGTGTCTCGGACCGGGTCCAGTTCCTCGGCCAGCGCGCCGACGTGCCTCTGTTGATGCAGGCGGTCGACGCGGTGGTGCATCCCTCCGTCGACCCGGAGCCGTTCGGCCGCACCCTCGTCGAAGCGATGCTCGCGGGCGTGCCGGTGATCGCTACCGATGCCGGTGCGTCGGCGGAGATCCTCGATGGCGGTGCCGCCGGCACGCTGGTGCCGCCCCGGGATTCCGACCGCCTCGCGGCAACGCTCGCCGCGCTGCGAGACGATCCGGGCGCTTTCGCCACGCGCACCGATCTGGCTCGGGAACGAGCCCTCGCCCTCTACGGCGCAGACCGGATGCAGCGCGACCTCGACGATCTCATTTTCCACGCCGCCGACCGCGCCTGACGGGCCGGCGACCCACCTTCCCGATCGGAGCTGTCAGAGCCGCCATGCCGCGCGTCCTCGTGAACATGCCCAGTCAGCATGCCGGTCGGCCGTCGGGAGTCGCGCTCGTGGCTTTCCGGGTGATCGCCGGCCTGGTCGAGCGCGGCACCTTTACGGTCGTGCTGCGCTCGCCCTGGACCCGGGACCAGCTTCCCCCGGCGATCCGCGATCGGATCGAGATACTCACGGTGCCGCGCCCGCGCATCATGCTGCTCGATGTCCTGCGTCAGGCCCTCACCGTCCCGAGACTGTGCCGGGCGCGGGACATCGATGTCGTGCTGAATGCCGACCCCTACGGTGCGGCCTATGGCGGGCGTGCGCGGGTTAGCGTCGTACACGATCTCTACTTCCGCACGCTTCCCGAGCGTTTGGCCTCGCGCGAGGCCCTGACCACCGATCCGATCTTCCGGTTCGTCCTCGGCAACAGCGCCCGGGTGATAACCGTGTCCGAGACGACCCGGCGCGATCTTGTGCGCTTCTACCCGTCCCTCCGCGACCGGACGCAGACCGTGCCCTCCGCGCCGATGCTCGATCCCGCCGAGAACGAGCCCGCGGCCGGAATCCCGAGCGGTCGATTCGTGCTGGCCGTGGGCAACGCCCTCTACAACAAGAATTTCGCGACCCTTGCCAGAGCCGTGGCCGGTCTGGGGCGCCGAGGGATCGGCATCGTCCATGTCGGTGAAGACCCGGACGAGACGATCGCGACCGCCCTCGACGGCGCTCCCATCCCGCTGACGCGCCTGTCCCGGATCGGCGATGGCCAGCTGACCGCCCTCTATCGCGGCGCCCTGTGCCTCTGTGTGCCGTCCTTCGCCGAGGGCTTCTGCCTGCCCGTCCTGGAAGCGCAGGCACTCGGCTGCCCGGTGATCTGCTCGAACCGCTCCGCCACGCCCGAGATCGCGGGGGCCGGCGCCCTGACCTTCGACCCTGCCGACCCCGCGGCCCTCGCCGCATGCCTGGTCCGCCTGCTCGACGAGCCCGGCCTGCGGACCGGGCTGATCGCCCGCGGTCACGACAATGCCCGTCGGTACGACTGGGCGGAAACGGCGCGCCGTTACGAAGGGCTGCTGCTCGATGCGATCCGGGGTGCCGCCCCGGCAGCAACGACCCGGGAGGTGCCGCATGCGCATCCTGCACCTTAGCTCTCTTTACCCGCCCGAACAGGTCGGCGGTGCCGAACTGATGGTCGAGACCCTGGCCCGCACACAGGTTGGCCTCGGCCACGCCGTGGCCGTCGCCTGCGCGTCGCGGACGGTGGACAAGCCGGTCCTGCAGGACGGCGTCACCGTCTACCGCACGGGCTACGGGACCCCGTTCCATATCCTCGACTGGCCGCAGCGCGGACGCCTCGACCGGCTCCGCTACAAGCTCGCGTCACAATGGAATCGTGACGCGCTCGTCCGCTTCGCCGAGGCGGTCCGGCACTTCGCCCCGGATCTCGTCAACACGCACTCGATCTCCGAGCTGCCACCGGCCCTCTGGCCGATGCTGCGCCGGCTCGGCGTGCCGGTGGTGCACACGCTGCACGACTTCACCAGCCTCTGCACGAACGGCGCGATGGTACGCCACGGCCGCGCCTGCGCCGGCCAGCACCTCAAGTGCCGTCTCTACGCGGAGCCCCACCGTCGCTGCCAGCGCGCGGTCGACGCGGTCACGGCGGTGGGCACGGACATCCTGGATCGACATCTGGCCGCCGGGCTGTTCGCCACGGTGCCGGCCGACCGGCGCCGTGTGATCTGGAACCCGATCACGCCCGGCGCTCCGGCGACCCGCCCCGCGCGGCGGCCGGGCGAGCCGGTGCGGTTCGGCTACCTCGGCCGCATCGAGGCCGCCAAGGGTAGCGACGTGCTGATCGAAGCCTGCCGCCTGCTGCCCCGGCAGGGGTGGCGGCTCGAGATCGCCGGCCGGGCCGCGGACGGGATCGATCGGTACCGGGCGCTGGCGCAGGGTCTTCCGGTCTCCTTCCTTGGCTATGCCGAGCGAGACGCCTTTCTGGACGGGATCGATTGCCTCGTGGTCCCGCCGATCTGGCCCGAGCCCTTCGGCCGCACGGTCGCGGAAGCTTACGGGCGCGGCGTCCCGGTGATCGGGACGGCTGCCGGCGGGATCGGCGAGCAGATCGGGTGGGGCCCCTGGCTCGTTGCGCCCGGCGATGCCCCGGCGCTCGCCGCCGCGATGGCCCGGATCGTCGCGACGCCCGAGCATCTCGCGGAGGCCCCCGCGCGCGCCGCCGTCGTGCGCGCCGGCACCGATCCGGCCGCCGTCGCAGCCGCCTATCTCGACCTCTATGCCGCGACCCTCGACGCCGCGCGCATCGACCATCCGATCTCCGAGCGTCCTGCGCGCGCGGAGCGCCCGCATCTCAGCGAGTGCAGCCTATGATGAATCCCGCTTTGTCCCCAAGCTACGCCCGCCTGTTGCCGGATGCAGTGGATTCTGCGGTCCGCGCCCGGCCGACCGGCGGGACCGACCTCGCCGCCGTCACGGGTCCCCTGCGGATCCTGCATCTCAGTGCCCTCTATCCGCCCTATATCGTGGGCGGCGCGGAGCGCTCGGTGGAGCACCTCGCCGAGGAGCTGGTCGCGGCGGGACATACGGTGGCGGCCGCCTGCATCGCGCGTGAGCCGGAGCCCAAGGCGGTGCGGGGCGGCGTCACGGTCTACCGCATGGCGCATCACAACGATTTCTGGCTTGAGGACTGGCCGAAGGCCACCCGCTTCGGCCGCGCCTGGGCGAAGCTCAAGCAGCAGTGGAATTTCGCCATCGCGGCCGAGTTCGGCCGCGTCCTCGACGATTTCCGGCCCGACATCGTCAACACGCACTCGCTGCTCGACGTCTCGACCCTCGTCTGGCGCGAGGCGGCCAAGCGCGGAATCCCGATCGTCCATACGGTCTGCGAGTACGACCTGATCTGCGGCAACGCCGCCATGTTCCGGGACGGCAAGCCGTGCGAGCGCTGGCACCTGGGCTGCAAGGTCGTCAACGCCGCCAAGCAGATCACCAACCGCGCGGTGGACGCCGTCGTCAGCGTGGGCACCGAGATTCTCAAGACCCACGTCGATCACGGCCTCTTCGCCCATCTCGCGCCCGAGCGCCGCCGCGTGATCTACTACTCGTGCACGGTGCCAGAGGGTGATCCGGATACGCGCCGACGGATCGACCGCACGGGGCGCCCGATGACCTTCGGCTATCTCGGCCGGATCAATGTCGAGAAGGGCGTCGGCACGATGATCGACGCCTTCGGACGGATCGGCCCGGGCAACTGGCGCTGCCTCGTGGCCGGCCAGGCGATGGACGACTCGATCGAGCGCTTCAAGGCCCGGGCTGCGGGGTTGCCGATCGAATTCGTCGGCTGGGCCAAGCCTGCCGACTTCCTCAGCGAGATCGACGTGCTGGTCGTGCCCTCGTTCTGGGCCGAGCCGTCGCCGCGGACCATCTACGAGGCGTACACGATGGGCGTGCCGGTGATCGGCGCGGCCTCCGGCGGGATCCCGGAACTGATCGGAGAGGACAATACCGACTGGCTGTTCGAACCGGGCGATGCGGCCGATCTCGCCACGCGCCTGCAGGCGGTGATCGACCGCGGTCGCGGCGACCTGCCGGACGAACGCGCCTTCCAGCACGTCATCCGCGAATCGACGTCCGAGCGCGTCGCCGAGAAGTATCTCGACCTGTACGCCGAACTCGTCGCCGAGCGCCGGGCGRCCCGCCCGTGACCGCCGGCACGCCGGTTCTCACGGAGGCCGCCGCGGCCGAGGAGGAGCCGGGTCTCGCCTCCGCGGCGGTGACGAGCCGCTCCTTCGACGCGGCACGCTGGGTGGCGCTCGCCTCCACGGGCAACGTCGTCGTGAGCTTCGGCGTGTTCCTGGTTCTGGCTCGCCTCATCGAGCCCGCGGAATTCGGCATGGTGGCGATCGCCGCCGTCTTCATCGACATCCTGCAGATCGTGGCCCGGTGCGGCCTGCCGGACGCGGTTGTGCAGCGCGCGGACCTCGACGAGGATTTCGCCGCGACCGCGTTCTGGGTGATGCTCGTCACCGGGATCCTGTGTGCCGGGGCGCTCGTGGCGTTGTCCGGGCCGATCGCCTGGATCTTCGATCTCCCGGAATTGCGCCCGGTCCTCTGTGCGCTCTCGTTGTGCTTCGTGATCACGGCCGCGGGGGCGATCCACGAGGCGCGCCTCCAGAGGACCTTCGGCTTCCGCAAGCTGGCTCTGCGCGCCCTCGGCGCCAACATCCTCGGAGGCGCCGCGGCCCTCCTGCTCGCTCTCGGCGGCTACGGCGTCTGGAGCTTGGTCGTCCAGCGGCTCGTCGCGACCAGCGCCACCACGCTCCTGACCTGGGCCGCGTCGCGGTGGATCCCGCCCCTCCGGCTCAACGTCGCGGCCGTGCGCGAGCAGGTCGCGTTCGGTTCGCGACTGTTCTGCACGTATCTTCTCCTCGTCGCCTCCATCCGCAGCCAGGAGGTGATCGCGGCTTATTTTCTGTCCGCGACCGATGTCGGGTACCTCCGCCTCGCATGGCGCTGCATCGACCTCGTCAGCCAGGTGGCCGTCATCCCGCTCACCACGGTCGGGCTGACCACCTACGCGCGCCTCCAGGACCGACCGCCTGAACTGGCCGCGGCTTTCTATGGCTTCACCGAGGCCTCGGCCTTCCTCGCGGTCCCCGCCTTCTTCGGCATGGCGGCCGTCGCCCCGACGCTGATCCCCTTCCTGTTCGGCGACCAATGGCACGATGCGGCCCCGGTGCTCCGAATGCTGGCGTTCCTGGCCCCCGAATTCGTGGCCACCTCGATGCTGTGGATGATCTTCACGGCCCTCGGGCGGAACGGCACGGCCCTGCGCCTCGCGGGGGCGCAGTTCGGCCTCGGGGCGGCCGCCGCCGTCGTGACGGCACCGCTGGGCCTGACGGCGCTCGTGGCGGGACACGTGGTCCGGGCCTACCTGTTCACGCCGGTGATCGTGACCAGCGTCGGGCGCGTCCTCCCGGTGTCGAACGGCCGCGTAGTCCGGATCCTGCTGCCGATCACGCTGTGTGCCGGTGCCATGGCCGGCCTCGTGCTGGTGGTCCAGGATCCGCTGCACGCCATCCTCGGCGATCGGATCGGCCTCTTCGCGGCGGTCGGGGTCGGGATCCTCGCCTATGCGGGGCTCGCCCGGGTCTTCCTGTGGGACACCCTGCGTACGGCCCTCGGCTTCCTGATGCGTCGCGCGGCCTGATCTGCACGCTCCGCCAACCTTTGTGCGCGACACTGGGCACCCGGGAGGCGGAGCGGTCCGGCTCGGGAGGTTCGCGCGGCCCTCGTCGGCGGGAAGCGCGCGTTCGGACGATAGGCACCATGGCGGGACAGGCGTTGCCGATCCAGGAGACCGTGCCGGCCGCGTCCGCCACCGCAGACCGCATTGCGGTGTTCCTGCTCGGCGCCGCGCTCAACTTCAACGTTCTGACGTCGAGCTTCGGGCTTCCGTTCCAGCGCTTGTCCGACCTGCTGCCCTTCCTGCTCATTCCATGGCTCGGACTGCGCAGGGCCGTCGTTGCGGAAGCCCTGCGCAATGTCGCGCCCCTCGCCGGGATCCTGGCGCTCATCGCGGCGTCACTGGTCCTGAAGGGCCACAAGCAGGCGGGCGATACCTATCTCACGCTCGTACTGCTGCTCTACGTCGTGCAGGCGTTCATCCTGCTGGTGATGTTCCGCGACCGGCGCGTGGAGGACGCGTTCTGCGTCGGGCTGCTCGCGGGACTGCTCGCCTCGCTGGCGGTGCTGCTCCTCGCCGCTTCGGGCATGCCCCTCGAACGGTTCGGGCTCGCGGTGCCGACCGACGGGCTCGACGACGAACTGAAGCTGTTCGTGCAGGACAAGCAGGGCGGGCTCTGGGCCTCCGGAAACGAGACTGGCCACGTCTACGCGCTCGGCGGCGCGGCCGCCCTGGTGCTGAGCCTGCGCTACCGCCTGAAGGTGATCTACCTCGGCTATTTCGCGGCCCTGCTGGCGAGCTTTCCGTTCACCAACAATCGTGCCGGACTGTTCATGCCGCTCCTGTTCCTCGCTCTGCTGATGCGGCGGAACGTCAAGGCCTGGGCGGTGCTGGCGGTTCTCGGCGTCTCGGGGCTGCTGCTCGTCACCTGGGCGCTGACGGGAGACATCCCCCTGCCCGGGACCCTGGCACAGGCGATCGAGCGGCGTTTCGCCGAGGATCGCAATGTCAGCGGCAACTTCGACGAGCGCTTCCTGTCCGGAGTCACGGCGCTCCAGCTCGTCGTCGAGTACCCGTTCGGCGTCGGCGAGGTCACGCGGCGCGAGGAACTGCAGGCGCTGACCGGCCTCGTGACGCCCCACAACGGCTTCGTCTCGCTCGCCCTTCAGAGCGGAATCGCCACGGCGCTGCTCCTGATCGCCGGGCTCGGGCGGATCCTGCTGTCGCCCGCCGCCTTCGGCCGGTTCCTGACCTACAGTGCCCTGTTCCTCATCCCGTCGCTGATGTTCGAGGAGCTGTCGGTCAATCAGTACGTCCTCTTCTTCATGGGCTTCATCCTGGCCTCGCTCGCGCTCCCGGCCGACCCCGCACCCGCGGTCGACATGAGGGCTTAGCCTTCGAGGGGTCGGCCCGCGCCGGGTTGACCGGCCCGCCGGCCGCGCCGCGATCGGTCGGCGCGGAGGCGGTCACCGCATGACGAACGGGTTCTCCGGCGCATCCCGGCTCGTGGAGATCCAGACGCTCTTGGTCTCCAAATACTCGCGGATCGACTCGATGCCGCTCTCGCGGCCGATGCCCGAGCGCTTCATCCCGCCGAACGGCATCATGTAGCTCACCGCCCGATAGGTGTTCACCCAGACGGTGCCGGCCCGCAATCCCTTCGACATGCGCATCGCGCGGCCGATATCCTGGGTCCAGACGCCGGCGGCGAGCCCGTAGATCACGTCGTTGCCGACTTTCAGCGCCTCGGCCTCGTCCTCGAAGCCGATGATCGACAGGACCGGGCCGAACACCTCCTCCTGGGCGATGCGCATGTCGTTGGTGACGCCCGTGAAGATCGTCGGCTCGACGAACTGGCCGCCGAGCACCCCGGGACCGGAGGCGGGATTGCCGCCGAAGACGCAGCGCGCGCCCTCGCTCTTCGCGAGCGCGATGTAGTCGAGGACCTTCGTGTATTGCGGCGGCGTCGTGATCGGCCCGATATTGGTGTCGGCCTGCATCGGGTCGCCGAGCTTGGCGGTGCGGGCGAGCTCGACCAGGCGCTCGGTGAATTCCTGGCGGATGCTGTTCTGCACGAGGAGCCGCGAGCCGGCGATACAGGTCTGTCCGGTTGCCGCGAAGATGCCCGAAATCGCCCCCGCTGCGGCGGCCTTCAGGTCTGCATCGGCGAAGACGATGTTGGGCGACTTGCCGCCGAGTTCCAGCGACACGCGCTTGATCTGGCGCGCTGCTGCCTCATAGACCTTCGCCCCGGTCACGTCGGAGCCCGTGAAGGTGATCTTGGCGACGTCCGGGTGCTCGACGAGGGCGCTGCCCGCCTCGCCGCCGAAGCCGGTCACGACGTTGAACAGGCCGTCAGGCAGCCCGGCCTCCTTGGTCAGGCGGGCGAATTCGAGGGTGCTCGCCGAGGCGAACTCGGAGGGCTTCACCACGACGGCGCAGCCGGCCGCCAGGGCCGGGGCGCACTTCCAGGCTACGAACAGGAGCGGCGAGTTCCACGCCGTCAGCGCCCCGACCACGCCCACCGGCTCGTGCCGGGTGAACGCGAAGGTCTCGGGTTTGTCGATCGGCACCTGGGCGCCTTCGACCTTGTCGGCGAGCCCCGCGTAGTACCACCACCATTCGGGCTGGTACCGGGTCTGCCCGTACATTTCGGCGAACAGCTTGCCGTTGTCGCGGACCTCGATTTCGGCGAGCGCCCTGGCGTCGCGCTCCACGAGGTCGCCGATCCGGCGCAGAACCTTGCCGCGGGCCGAGGCCGTCATGGTGGCCCAGGGGCCGTCCCACATGGCGCGCTTGGCGGCGGCCGCCGCCCGGTCGACGTCGGCACGTCCGGCGCGCGGGATGCGCGCCCAGGGCTCGCCGCGATAGGGATCGATCGACTCGAACCACGAGCCCTCGACCGGATCGACGAACTGCCCGTCGATGTAGAGCTGGTAGGTCTTCACGGCGCGCCTCTCCGTCTGGGACTGCGCGCCATATGGATCGGCCGGCCGCCGTCGGCGAGCCTGCCCGCGGGCCGGCCGCTCAGGCGTTGGCGCTGAGGCGCTTGAGGTCAGCGTCGACCATCTCGGTGATCAGCGCCTCCAGGCTGGTCTGCGCCTCCCAGCCGAAGGTCGCCTTCGCCTTGGCGGGGTTGCCCAGCAGCACCTCGACCTCCGCCGGGCGGAACAGGGCCGGGTCGATGACGAGGTGCTCGTCGATGTTCAGGCCGACATGCTTGAACGCGATCGCGCACATGTCCCGCACCGTCGTGGTCCGGCCCGTGGCGATCACGTAGTCGTCCGGCCGGTCCTGCTGCAGCATCAGCCACATCGCCTGCACGTAGTCGCGAGCATGGCCCCAGTCGCGCTTGGCGTCGATGTTGCCCAGCCGCAGCTCCTTCTGCTTGCCGAGCTTGATCCGCGCCACCGCGTCCGTGACCTTGCGGGTGACGAACTCGACGCCCCGCAGCGGGCTCTCGTGGTTGAACAGGATGCCGTTCGAGGCGTGCAGATTGAAGCTCTCGCGGTAGTTGATCGTCATCCAGTGGGCATAGAGCTTGGCCACACCGTAGGGCGAGCGCGGGTAGAACGGCGTCGTCTCGCTCTGCTTGGCCTCCTGGATCAGGCCGAACATCTCCGAGGTCGAGGCCTGGTAGTAACGCGCCTGCGGCGCCACCGAGCGCAAGCATTCGAGCATATGCGCGGCGCCCAAGCCCGTGACCTGACCGGTCAGCAGCGGCTGCTGCCAGGACGAGGTCACGAACGACTGCGCGGCGAGGTTGTAGATCTCGTCGGGCTTGGCGGCCTGGACGATGCGCAACAGGGCGGATTGATCGAGCAGGTTGCCGTCGACCAGCTCGACATCGTCGAGGATGCCGAGCCATTTCAACCGGTGATCGAACACGCCGGCATGGCTGGAGCGGCGCACGATGCCGGTGACGGCGTAGCCCTTCTGCAGGAGCAGCTGCGCCAGATACGCCCCGTCCTGGCCCGTCACACCCGTGATCAGCGCTCGCTTGGCCGTCATGAACCCGTCCCGTTCCGAAGATGCCCGGCTGCTACGACCGCGACGCCCCGCGCGTCAAGGCGAGGCCCCGACATCAGTATTGTGCCAGGCGACCGCGAGGCCTTGCGCACATCACCGTAATAGTAGGGCACCGGAGGCGGCGAACCGCCAAGTAGGCGCGGCGTGACTAAGGCCGCGCCAGCCATTCGGTGACGCCTGCAAGCGAGCGGAATTCGTCGACGGCGTGGACCCGCGCGTCCGGAAGCGCCGTCCGAGCCATCGTCGCGAGGGCATGGCCGGGACCGAGTTCGAGGACACGGTCTGCGCCGTATTCCCGGCAGGCGTCCAGGCAGGCGGCCCAGTCGATCGTATGCGAGATCTGAAGCGCGAGCTTCTCCCGCCCGTCCCCGTCGCGGAAGACCGCCGCGCCGTCCAGACCGCTGAGGAGACGCGGCGCGCCGGGCGGCGGACGGCACGGGGGCGCCTCGGCGAGCGCCCCCCGAAAGGCCGCCGTGGCGTCGGCCAGCAGGGGCGTGTGCGAGGGGGTGTGGACCGGGAGGATCACGGCCCGCTGCGCCCCGGCGCCGATGGCCTCGCGGCACAGCGCCTCCAGGGCCGCGCGCGGGCCGCCGACCACCCCGCTGTCGGCGGCGTTGCGGATCGCGAGGTGGCAATCGTGGCGCGAAGCCAGGTCGTCGAGCACGGCGAGGGCGAGGCCGCGGATCCCCGCGAGGCCGAACCCGGCACCCGAGGCGGCATCCATGGCCTCCGCGCGACGGGCGGCCAGTGTCAGGACGTCCGCGTGGCCGAGGCGTCCTGCGATGCCCCAGGCCGCGAGGTCGCCGATGCTGTAGCCGGCCACGATCACCCGGTCCGGTTTCGCGTCGCCCAGCGCCTGCCAGGCGGCCAGAGCGGCCACGCAGCAGAGGATCTGCCCGGTCCGGTTCGCGTGCAGCGCGTCACCGCCCGCGCGGGCGAGATCACGCGGGTCGGCGCCGTCGAGGAGCGGCTTGGCGGCCGCGAACACGTCCTGCGCGGCCGGGTGATCGGCCGTGATGGCGAACATCGCGGCGTGCTGCCCGCCCTGGCCGGAGAGGAGAACCGCGAGGGTCATGCAGGCTCCCGCTCGCGCAGCGACGCGACCGGACGGAGATCCAGCCGGTCCAGGCCCTTGGCGAGGATCGATCCGTCCTGCGGTGCGTCGCGCAGTTCGCGCCAGTGCAGGCCGGTGCCGTCCGGCAGCAGGATCTCGCCGTCGATGCCCATCGGCGCCGCCTCAGCGACCACGGCAATGCCATCGAGCAGGCCCCGGGATACCGGCAACCGGCAGGGCCAGAGCAGGTCGAGGTCGGAGGTGGGGCTCAGGTAGGTCAGGCCGGTGAACGCCTGCCAGAGGAGGCTGCCGAACGGCCGCGGCGCGGGTCCGTGCCGATCTCCGAGAGCCGTCAGGGCCGCGAGACTCGCCCGCCAGGGCGATGGCGCTTGTGCGGCGGCGTCGGCCAGCCTGATCGGCGCGACGCGGGTCAGCGCGGCCTGTGGCAGCGCGAGGCCGATCCGCCGCTTTCCGTCGGCCGGCGGCAGGGGCAGGCCGAGGGGGATCGCCTCCCCTGTTTCCCCGGGCACCCGGCGCCGGACGATCAGCGGATGGCCGGCCGCCGCCCAGCCCGCGAGGTGCGGGAGCCCGCCGAGATCGGGCCGACCCGCGAGCCAGGCCGTCCAGGCCGCCGGATCGGCGCGGACGAGGTCGTGCCGCCTGAAGGCCTCAGCCAAGGCGCGCCTGCTCGGCGACCGCGGCGGCGACGGTGCCCGCCACCGGCCGCCCGCCCCGCTCCGCGCCCAGGCGGTCGCGGACATCCCCGGGCGGCATCCCACCGATGAGCGCGCGGATCTGCCGTTCGAGGGATTGGCTCGGGTCCAGGACGGCGTGGACCGCACCGGTTGCCACCATGTTGTCGAGGCCGGGTGCGAAGACCGGTGTCGACTGCGCCATCTCCTCGAGCTTGGCGAGGGGCAGCTTGGTCACCCGCGCGACCGAGGGCAGGTCCATGACGCTCGGGTTGGCGCCGGGCAGAGCCGCCAGCACCCGGGTGGCGAGCGCCGTGGCGATGAAGGCCCCGGCGGCCGAGTGACCGTAGATCAGCCCGATCGTCGGATGGCCCGACCGGTCGGCCAGGAGCAGCACCTTGGCGAGATGCGCGAGGCACTCGTTCAGGCCGAGGAGCTCGTCGCGCCGGCTCATGCGCTGGCTGTCGGAATCGACCGCCACCAGGATCGGAGCCCGGTCGCCCGCCCGCACCGCGTCGAGCACCGCGCGCGATAGGGTCAGGGTGCCCTCGACGCCGAGCGGCGTGTCGCCGTCGACGCCAACGACGTGGATCCGCCCGCCCGCAAAGGGGCCGGTGCCGGTCACGAGGCCGTCGCGAACCTCGACGGCGTGACCGTGTGGGAACAGCGCGGCGAGGATCTCAGCGAGCGTCATGATCGGCCTCCCGGCTGCGGGTCACGGTCTCGACGAACGCATCGGTGTCCATCGCCGGCACGGCATCGGGATCGTTGACGCCGAGCCGCGCCCAGACATCCGTGGCGTCGCGGCAGGCGCCGTAGCGGTCGATCCGGGATTCCAGGCGCGCCTGCTCGGCCTCCAGGGTCGCGAGGTCGAAGGCCGGCGCATGGTCGATCAGCGCGAGGGCCGCCGTCCGGAAGGACGCGACGGTGTCGGCGCAGAACGCGTCGGCGCCCCCGATCAGCCGGCGGTGCTTGCCACCCATCGTGCGCCAGACCAGCGCCCGGTCGCGGGAATCGAACTCCTCGGCACCCTTGTTGGTCTCGATCACCTCCGGACCGGAGACCGAGATGCGGCCGCCCTCCGAGACGGCCAGCCGCGAGCAGGTGCCGGCGATGAGCCCGCCGCCGCCGTAGCAGCCGGCCCGGCCGCCGATCAGGCCGACGACCGGGATGCCGGCGGCACGCACCTCGACGATGGCCCGCATCGTCTCGGCGATGGCGGTCTCGCCGGCATTGGCTTCCTGCAGGCGGACACCGCCGGTGTCGAACAGGATCAGCACCGCCTTCGGCTTCAGGTTTAGGGCCGCGCGGAGGAGACCGACGAGCTTGGCCCCGTGCACCTCGCCGAAGGCCCCGCCCATGAAGCGGCCCTCCTGGGCGGCGATCAGGACCGGGCTGCCGCCGAGGGTCGCCCGGCCCACCACGATGCCGTCGTCGAAGGCGCGCGGGAGATCGAACAGCGGCAGGTGCGGGCTCATGCGCCGCTCGGCCGGTCCCAGGAACTCGCGGAAGCTTCCGGCATCGGTCAGCGCCGCGACGCGCTGGCGCGCGGTGGCCTCGTACCAGCTCAGGGCGTCCGGATCGAAACGCGCGGCGCGGTTGCCAGCCATGGTCAGGCCTCCATCAGCCGCGCGCCCTGGAGCAGGCGCAGGGACACGGTGTCGGGGCGGGCGCCGCCGTCGTTGATGCTGATCCGGATGCCGCCGGGCTGCGCCCGCGCGATGAAATCCGCCACTACCGCTGCCCAGACGTCGCCGTAGCCGGCGATCGGTGTGTCGATGGCGACTTCGCAGGCATCCGGCGGGAGCACCCGCTCCAGCAGGATCTCCAGGTTGCCGGAGGCGACAACGCCGGTGATCGCGCTCGGAACCGTGCCGGGCAGCGGCGTCTTGGTGGTGTGTCGGAAGGTCAGGGATTCCATGGCCGGTTCCTCGCGGGACGATCCGTCATCCAATCGGGACACCTCATCGTGAGGTGGGCAAGCGTAGCGGAGGCCACGACGGCCGATATCCGAAGGGCCGCGATCCCTGGGGAGATCCTCCGAGGCCGGGCTGCCGCCCCGCCCCTCGGGACGAGGGTGGGACAGCCGTGTGTCGCGTCCGCGCCGTCGGTCGCCAACCTACCAGTTCCGGAACCGGGCGGGCGGCTCGTAGAGCCCGCCGGACCAGTGGACGAGGTCCTTAATCGATTTCGCGGCGAGCAGCGCCCGGTCGGCGTCGAGGGGCTCGATGCCGAGATCTTCCGGGCGGCGGATGATACCCCGGGTACGCAGGTCCTCAACCTTCGCCCGGTCGCGCCCCCGTCCGACCTCGGTGTAGCCGGCAACGCCCCGGATCGCCTGCTCGCGCTCGTCGGCGTCCCGGCACAGCAGGAGGTTGGCGATGCCCTCCTCGGTGACGATGTGGGTCACGTCGTCGGCATAGATCATGACGGGGGCCAGCTCGAGGCCGATCGTCTTCGCCAGTTCGAGGGCGTCGAGCTTCTCCACGAAGGTCGGCACCAGCTTGTCGCCGAAGGTCTCGACCATCTGCACCACCAGCTTGCGCCCGCGCATCAACGCCGGGTCGCCGACGATCTGGCCCTCCCGTCCCGCCTTCATCCAGGGATCGGACGGGTGCCGCCGTCCGTGCGGATCCGAGCCCATGTTCGGGGCGCCGCCGAAGCCGGCGACCCGCGACTGCGTCACCGTCGAGGAATGCCCCATCAGGTCGATCTGGAGGGTCGCACCGATGAACATGTCGCAGGCGTAGAGGCCGGCGGTCTGGCAGAAGGCCCGGTTCGAGCGCAGGCTCCCGTCCGGTCCGGTGAAGAAGATGTCGGGCCGCGCACGGATGTATCGGTCCATCCCGACTTCCGAACCGAAACAGTGGATCTGCTTGACCCAGCCCGACTCGATCGCCGGGATCAGCGTCGGGTGCGGGTTGAGCGCCCAGTGGGTGGCGATCTTGCCCTTGAGGCCGAGCCTCTCGCCGTAGGTCGGCAGCAGCAGCTCGATGGCGGCGGTGCCGAACCCGATGCCGTGGTTGAGGCGGCGGATACCGTACTCGGCGTAGATCCCCTTGATCGCCATCATGGCGATCAGGATCTGGGTCTCGGTCATGGCGGCCGGGTCGCGGGTGAACAGCGGCTCGACGTAGAAGGGCTTGTCGGCCTCCACCACGAAGTCGATCCGGTCGCCCGGGATATCCACCCGTGGGACCCTGTCGACGATCTCGTTGACCTGCGCGACCACCACTCCGTTCTTGAAGGCGGTCGCCTCCACGACGGTCGGCGTGTCCTCGGTATTCGGTCCCGTATACAGGTTGCCGTCCCGGTCGGCCGACACGCCCGCGATCAGCGCCACGTTGGGCGTGAGGTCGATGAAGTAGCGGGCGAACAGCTCCAGGTACGTGTGGACCGCCCCGAGTTCGATCTGGCCGCCGTACAGCATCTTGGCGATCCGCGCGCCCTGCGGGCCGGAATACGAGTAGTCCAGCCGTTTCGCGATACCGATCTCGAACACGTCGAGATGCTCCGGAAGCACGATCCCCGACTGGACCATGTGCAGGTCGTGGATCTTGTCGGGATCGCAGGCCGCTAAGCCGCGGGCCAGGCAATCCGCCTGCTTCTGGTTGTCGCCCTCGAGGCAGACGCGGTCGCCGGGTCGCAGGACCGCCTCCAGCAGATCGACGACCGCCCTGGGCGGCACGACCTTGCCGTCCGCATGCGTGCGGCCCGCCTCGATCCGCGCGTCGCGTGCGAGGCGCTCGCTCTGCCAACCGGTCATACGCCCGCCCTCTCTCGGTATGCTCACCACCAACTAGCTAAGGAGTGGAGTATTTTCAAACCCGCCTTCATCACAGTTTCGTATACGGGATTGCCGTCAAGTCAATGTCCTGCATACAATAACAGAAAGGCCACCGAGCCGACAGGGAAGGAGACGCTCCATGCCGAGCGCGTCGATCCGGCCGCCAGCGCGCGGTGACAAGCGGATCACCGCGAAGGGCCAACGCCGATGATCGTCCTCGGTGTCGCCCTGCTCGCAGCCTGCACGCTGATCGGCGTGTATCTCGGTGACCTTCTGGGGCTCGCCCTGGGCGTGAAGGCGAATGTCGGCGGCGTCGGCATCGCCATGATCCTGCTGATCGCGGCCCGCCTGTGGCTCTCCCGGCGGGGGCGCCTGACCAAGGGGGTCCAGTTCGGCGTCGAGTTCTGGGCGGGCATGTACATCCCGATCGTGGTGGCCATGGCGGCACAGCAGAACGTGGTGGCGGCCGTCAGCGGCGGCCCGATCGTGCTCATCGCCGCGACCGGATCGCTGGTCCTGTGCTTCGGCGCGGTGGCACTCCTCAGTCGCTTCGGCCGGCGCGATCCCGGCAGCGCCACGGTCCAGCACGGCGGGTCCGTAATCGGCGGCGAGACCGAGCCGGCTCCGACGGCAACGGCCGACGCGTCCTTGGCCAGGAAGGGGTGAGCGCCATGGGATACGACATCTGGCACGGCATCGAGCACGTCTTCATCGAGCAGAGCCTCGTGGCCGCCTTCGCGGTCGTCGGCGCGCTGATCCTCGTCTCCAATCTGGCGGCCAGGCACTTCACCAACGGACGCGTCCATGGATCCGCCATCGCCATCGTGCTCGGGCTGATCCTCGCCTATGTCGGCGGCCTCTCCACGGGCGGGAAGAAAGGGCTTGCCGATATCCCGGCCCTGGCCGGGATCGGGCTCATGGGCGGGGCGATGCTGCGCGACTTCGCGATCGTCGCCACGGCCTTCGAGGTCGATGTGATCGAGGCGCGCCGCGCCGGGCTGCTCGGCGTGCTGGCCCTGGCCCTCGGCACGATCCTGCCGTTCATCGTCGGCACGCTGACCGCCGTGGCCTTCGGCTATCACGACGCGGTCTCGATCACGACCATCGGCGCCGGGGCGATCACCTATATCGTCGGCCCCGTCACCGGCGCGGCCATCGGGGCCGATTCCACCGTGATGGCGCTCTCGATCGCCACCGGCGTTACGAAGGCCGTGATGGTGATGGTGGGCACGCCCCTGGTGGCCCGGCTGATCGGCCTCGACAACCCGCGCTCGGCGATGGCGTATGGCGGACTGATGGGCACCGTCAGCGGGGTCGCGGGCGGCCTGGCGGCCACGGATCCCAAACTCGTGCCCTACGGGGCGCTGACCGCGACCTTCCACACCGGAATCGGCTGCCTCGTCGGACCCTCGATCCTGTTCCTGACGGTGCGAGCGCTGGTAGGCTGAGGCCCGGGGCGCGGGATTCTTTCCTCTCGGTCGACGGATTAGGCTGTTGTGTTGCGCCGTCATCCTGGGAGTATGGCGTTCGCGCGTGGCAGCGCGTGTCCGGGAACGGTGAATGCACGGCGAGTTCCAGAAGATCGACAGCGGGCTCCTCTCGGATCGGATCCGGGACGCCCTCACCGATGCCATCGCATCGGGGACGATCGCCGCCGGCACGGCGCTCGACGAGCAGAACCTCGCGCAGCGCTACGGAGCCTCGCGCACGCCTGTCCGGGAGGCCCTGCGGCAACTGGCGGCCTCCGGACTAGTGGAGATGCGACCCCGCCGGGGAGTCGTGGTCGCCCGGCTGACGCCGCAGCGAATCGCCGACATGTTCGAGACCACCGCCGAGATCGAGGCGATGTGCGCCCGGCTCGCCACCTACCGGATGACGCCCCTGGAACGGGGCCAACTCATGGAACTCCATGAAGAATCGGCCGCAGCCGTCGAGGCGGGCGACGTCGACGCCTACGATCGCTTCAACCGCACCTTCCACGAGGCGCTCTACACGGCGACCCACAATGGCTTCATGGCCGAGCAGGCGCTGGCAATCCGGGAGCGGCTCGCCGCCTTCCGCAGGACACAGCTGCGCCACGCCGACCGGATCCGCCGATCGCGGGAGGAGCATGGCGAGATCCTGGCGGCGATCGCGGAGGGCGACGGCGAGACGGCGGCTCGACGGATGCGCGCCCATATGCTGCGGGCGGCGGCGGCGCTCGGGCGCTACATCGCCGAGACCGGGTGACAGGGGGCGCCCAGGCCTGTCTTGCGCAGCCAGAATCGTTCGGCGCGCGCCGACGGGTCAGTTCAGATCCAAGTGCCAGAACTGATTGAATTCAGTCGCACTGTATTGACCGAAAGCTGCGCCGTTCGCGAAGCCGCGGCATCGGTAGAGTGCGAGAGCCGGCTCGAACGCCGGTCCGCTGCCGGTCTCGAGGCTCAGACGGCGGACACCCCGGGTGCGGGCAGCGGCGATGACGGTCTCGAGGATGGCCGAGCCGGCGCCCTGACGCAAAAATTCGGGATGGGTCCGCATGGACTTCACCTCGGCGGTGCCGTCCGGCAGCATCTTGATCGCTCCGACGGCGGCCACGCGATTCGCGCGCCACGCCGTCCATACGGTGACCTCCGGGGCCTGCAGGCCCGAGAGATCGAGGGCGAACACGCTGCCGGGCGGCGAAGCGGCTTGCATGCCGGCTAGGTGAAGGGCCAACACCAGACGCGTCTGTTCGCCGGACAGGTCGTCCTGCTTGATCTCGAGAGCGCTCACGGGATGCGCGCTCATAGGCCCTCAGGACCAGCCGCCATTCTGCTGCAGGACGGATGAGCGGGGCGTCATCGGGTGACCGATGGCCTCGATGACCGGCGGCTTCGATTCGACGGGCCGCGCCACCGCCCTCACCCGCGCGACCCGGCGCCGCCCAGCGCCTCGGCGAGCTTGCCGATCCGCTCGGCCGCGCGTCCGATTCCGGCTGCGGCCCGCTCGGCATCCTCGGTCCGCCCGCGCTCGGCGGTCTCGGCGGCCGCGCGCAGCTCCGCGACATTCGTTTCCAGCGTCGCGAGCCGACCCCGCAGTTCCGCCAGCTCGTCGGCGATGGTCAGCGCCGCCATGACCTGGAGGCGCATATCGCCGATTTCACCGAAGCTCTTGCGCATCTCGGCGATGCGCCCATCCAGGGTCGTGGCGAGCCCAGTGAGGTGGGCTTCCTCCCCCTCCCCGCAGGCCATGCGATAGCTGCGGCCGTCGATGGTCACGTTGATCTGCGGCAAGGGCGGCTCCGCTCGGCGCTCCGTCGGGCGCGGATGTTGGGGTCAGGCGCGTCCGAGCACATCCTGAACGGTCTCGATCGCCCGGTCGAGCCGATGGCCGACCTCCCCGGTCGCGGCCGTGACCGCGGCGAGGCGGGCGCTCGCCGCGTCGAGGGCCGCAGCCAGGCGGGCGCGATCCTCTTCCATCAGGGCGAGTTCCGCGTCCCGGTCGTCCGGCTGTGCCGCGGTGTCGAGGCGATGCTGGACGACGGCATCGAGGCGATTGATCGCCACTTCGAGCCGGCCGAGGGCGTCGTCGATGGAGCGGGTCTCGGTCTCGTCGGCCATAGGTCCTCGTCTGCCTCGACGGGCAGCTTTCCGTCGAATCCGGGCGAAATTCCAGCAGGGAATCGCGTTCGATCCCCAGCGGACGGCCGGCCAATGGATAACCGCGACCCTTGTTTATTGGTCGGTGGATCGAAGGTCTTTGTCACGGCGATGCGTTTGACAGGTTGAGGCGCCATGTTAGACAGCCGCGCGCTCCCGAGAGGGACCGCGCGAGACCTGCTGGGGGCTGGTCCGCGACAGTTCCGAGGCCTCAGCCGGCGCCGTCCGATCCGACGGTCACGGGCATCGAAGCCCGGCCTCTCCCGGCCCGGTTCATCGCAGGTTCAAACCCGCCCGCCCAGATCCGCCCGGCCCGGACGGCATGGCGGGCCGCCGAGACCGCTCCGCGGACCGCGCCCCGAGGTCCGGCGCGCGGTGAGCCGCATCACGAAGGAGTCACGCCGTGACGAAGGTTGCCATCAACGGGTTCGGACGCATCGGCCGCAACGTCCTGCGCGCGATCGCGGAAGCCGGCCGCAGCGACATCGAGGTCGTGGCGATCAACGATCTCGGCCCGGTGGAGACCAACGCCCATCTGCTCCGCTTCGATTCCGTGCACGGCCGCTTCCCCGGCGACGTCGCGGTCGACGGCGAGTTCCTCGTCGTGAACGGCAAGCGCATCAAGGTCACGGCCGTGCGCAACCCGGCCGAGCTGCCGCACCGCGACCTCGGTGTCGACATCGCGCTGGAATGCACCGGCATCTTCACCTCGAAGGACAAGGCGAAGGCCCACCTCGATGCCGGCGCCAAGCGCGTCCTCGTCTCGGCGCCGGCCGACGGTGCCGACCTGACGGTGGTCTACGGCGTGAACCACGACAAGCTCACCCGTGAGCACCTCGTGGTGTCGAACGCATCCTGCACCACGAACTGCCTCGCGCCCGTGGCGCAGGTGCTGGACGCCGCCGTCGGCATCGAGCGCGGCTTCATGACCACGATCCATTCCTACACCAACGACCAGCCCTCGCTGGACCAGATGCACAAGGACCTCTATCGGGCGCGCGCCGCGGCGCTCTCGATGATCCCGACCTCGACCGGTGCCGCGAAGGCCGTCGGCCTCGTCCTGCCGGAACTCAAGGGCAAGCTCGACGGGACCGCGATCCGCGTGCCGACTCCGAACGTCTCGGCGGTCGACCTCGTGTTCACGGCCAAGCGCGCGACCTCGGTCCAGGAGATCAACGACGCGATCAAGGCCGCGGCCGCCGGCCCGCTGAAGGGCGTGCTCGGCGTCACCGATCGCCCGAACGTCTCAATCGACTTCAACCACGATCCCCACTCGTCGACCTTCCACCTCGACCAGACCAAGGTCATGGACGGCGTGCTCGTGCGCATCCTGACGTGGTACGATAACGAGTGGGGCTTCTCGAACCGCATGGCCGACACGGCCGTGGCGATGGCAAAGCTCATCTGAGCCTCGTGCCCGCGGCCGTCGCCTCCTGAGGGGCCGGCGGCCGCGCCTTTCATCGGACGGCCTTTCTTCGAACCAGGGACTCTCCAGGGATGACCGACGCTTCGCAGGGCACGTCGAGCGGGCCAGCTGTTGTGCCGCCCCCCCCCCGGCCGGCTCCGCCCCCGCCCGTCGCTGCGGGCGCGCCCGCAGCTTCCGCACCGTCTCATGCGTTGCCGGCCAATCAACTCTTCGATCAGCTCGCGCGGATCGAGGACAAGTGCTCGCGCATCGAGGATAAGTACGCCCGCTCCGAGGCGCTGCTCTCGCGGGTCGAGGACAAGGTCGAGAACGCTTCGACCCGGATGAACGAGGCGGCTCGTCAATCCGATCTCGCCGCCCTGCGCACGGAGATGCGGGGGCTCGCCGAGCGCACGCGCCGGCTGCCCGGCACCGGCGCCCTGGTCCTGACCGCGGTGATCACCGCGATCCTCACCGTGGTGCTGATGATCGCCGTCCAACGGCTCAACCTCGACCATCTGCTGCCGCAGCGCGCCGCCGTCGGCACGACCGTCCAGTAAACCTGACTCACCCGCACAGGACCGCATGAGCGCCTTCCGCACCCTCGACGACGCCGGCCCGCTGAAGGGCAAGCGCGTTCTGATGCGCGTCGACCTGAATGTGCCGATGGAGAACGGACGCGTCACCGACACCACGCGCATCGACCGCGTCGTTCCGACGATCCGCGAGGTCGCCGCACAGGGCGCCAGGGTCGTCTTGCTCGCTCATTTCGGCCGTCCGAAGGGCAAGCGCGAGCCGAAGGATTCCCTGGAACCGGTCGTCCCGGCCCTTGGAGCCGCCCTCGAGCGCTCCGTCGGCTTCGCGTCGGATTGCGTCGGTGACGCGGCCGCGAAGGCCGTGGCGGCGCTGCAGGATGGCGACGTGCTGCTCCTGGAGAATACCCGATACCATCCGGGCGAGGAGAAGAACGACCCGTACTTCGCGGATGCGCTGGCGGCGAACGGCGACGTCTACGTCAACGAGGCCTTCTCGGCGGCCCACCGCGCCCACGCGTCGACGGAAGGGCTGGCGCACCGGCTGCCGGCCTATGCCGGTCGCGAGATGCAGGCTGAACTGGATGCCCTGACCAAGGGCCTCGAGTCGCCCCAGCGCCCTGTCATCGCCCTGGTGGGCGGCGCCAAGGTGTCGTCCAAGATCGACCTTCTCGAAAATCTGGTCGCCAAGGTCGACATGCTGGTGATCGGCGGCGGCATGGCCAACACCTTCCTGCACGCGCAAGGGAAGGCCGTGGGCAAGTCCCTGTGCGAGAAGGATCTCGCCGAGACCGCCAAGCGCATCCTGGCTGCGGCCGCGAAGGCGGGCTGCCGGATCATCCTGCCGGTCGACGCGGTCGCGGCTACGGAATTCAAGGCGCAGGCACCGCACCAGACCGTCCCGGTGGATGCGGTGCCCGAGGCCAGCATGATCCTCGACGCTGGCCCGCAGTCCGTCACCGAGATCAACGCCGCGATCGACGGGGCCAAGACCCTGGTCTGGAACGGTCCCCTGGGCGCATTCGAGCTGGCTCCGTTCGACGCTGCGACGGTGGCCGCCGCCAGGCATGCAGCCGCGCGGACGAAGGACGGCCAGCTTGTCTCCGTTGCGGGCGGCGGCGATACCGTGGCCGCGCTGAACCACGCTGGCGTGGCTCAGGATTTCACCTACGTCTCGACCGCGGGCGGTGCCTTCCTCGAATGGCTCGAGGGCAAGGCCCTGCCGGGCGTGGAGGCGCTGCGCGCGAAGGGCTGAGGCGGCGCCCGATCGGAGTCCGCGCACGGTTTTCAGGAGCGCGACCAGCATGCGCGTGATGGTACGGAGCACGGCAGGCGAGTTCGAAAGGTGGGTCAGCGAGGTCAAGCTACGCGTGGCGGCGCTGGAGAGCGGAAGCCGGTGAGGATCGTTTGCCGAATGCGTGCTCTGTTTCGCTTCGGAGATTGACCGGATGCGAGGCTCCCGGCAGATCGGCACGAGAGGGCTCGGCTGAGGGCTTCACGGCGCCACCGGCGATCGGGCAGACGACCACACGGAAACGGGAAGACAGGCACGATGGCACGCATCACCCTCCGGCAGCTCCTCGATCACGCCGCCGAGCACGAGTACGGCGTGCCCGCCTTCAACCTGAACAACATGGAACAGGGGCTGGCGATCATGGCGGCGGCCGACGCCACCGACTCGCCGGTGATCCTCCAGGCGAGCCGCGGCGCCCGCGCCTACGCCAACGACGTCGTGCTGGCCAAGCTGATCGACGGCCTCGTCGAGATCTACCCGCACATTCCGGTGTGCATGCATCTCGACCACGGCAACAACGAGGCCACCTGCGCCACGGCGATCCAGTACGGCTTCACCTCGGTAATGATGGACGGGTCGCTCAAGGCCGACGGCAAGACGCCCGCCGACTACAATTACAACGTCGAGATCACCCGCAACGTCACCAAGATGGCCCACTGGGCCGGTGTCTCGGTCGAGGGCGAGCTGGGCGTGCTCGGCTCCCTCGAAAGCGGCCAGGGCGAGGCCGAGGACGGCCACGGCGCCGAGGGCACCCTCAGCCACGACCAGCTCCTGACCGATCCGGACGAGGCGGTGAAGTTCGTGGAGGCCACCAAGGTTGATGCCTTGGCGGTTGCGATGGGCACGAGCCACGGCGCCTACAAGTTCACCCGCAAGCCCGACGGCGAAGTGCTGGCGATGAACGTGATCGAGGAGATCCACCGTCGCCTGCCGACGACCCACCTCGTGATGCACGGCTCGTCGTCGGTGCCGCAGGATCTCCAGGACATCATCAACCAGTACGGCGGTCAGATGAAGCCGACCTGGGGCGTCCCGGTCGAGGAGATCCAGCGCGGCATCAAGCACGGCGTGCGCAAGATCAACATCGACACCGACAACCGCATGGCGATGACCGGCCAGATCCGGAAGGTGCTCAACGAGAACCCCTCCGAGTTCGACCCGCGCAAGTATCTGAAGCCCGCCATGGAGGCGATGACGAAGCTCTGCCGGCAGCGGTTCGAGGAATTCGGCACCGCCGGAAAGGGCTCGACGATCCGGCCGATCTCCGTCGCCGAGATGGCCAAGCGCTACGCCAGTGGCGCCCTCGATCCGAAGATCGGCGCCCGGTAGGGCCGGATAGGCGGCGTCGATGAGCAACAATTCCCGCCTCGCCCTGCTCGGGCCGCACGGCCTCGACGCGGACGGTATCGCGGATTTCGCGGCGGCCCTGAAGGCCGCCTGCGAAACCGGCGCGGTCGCCGCCGTGATCCTGCGGCTCGCCGCTGCCGACGAGCGCGGGCTGACCGCCCGCATCAAGGCTGTCGCCCCGGTGGCGCAGGAGCGGGGCGCGGCCCTGGTCGTGGCCTGCCCGGGCTTCACCGGCGATCTCGCCACGGTGGCGGTGCGCGGCGGGGCCGACGGGATCCACGTCGACAAGCCGCGCGACCTGAAGGACTTGCGCGGACGGTTGCGGGACGGGCGCATCCTCGGCGCCGGCGGCCTCGAAACCAAGCACGCGGCGATGGAGGCGGGGGAGGCCGGGATCGACTACCTGATGTTCGGCGGCCTGTATCCGGACGGGGTCGCGCCGGACGCCGCAACCGTGCTGGCCAGGGTCTCGTGGTGGGCCGAGATCTTCGAGACGCCCTGCATCGCCGTCGCGACCACCCATGAGGAGATCGCCTCGCTCGCTGCCACCGGCGCCGAGTTCGTCGGGCTGGAGAGCGGCCTGTGGCTGACCGATCCGGCGGCCGTCGAGCGAGCCCGACGCGCCGTTCAAGAGGCGGCCGCGTGAGGCGCGGCGTTCCTCTGGTCATCCTGGGTTTTACCGCAGCGGCGGCCTTCCCACTCCCGGCGCGGTCGGCGTCGGAACTTGCCGGTCCCGCGGCGCCGGGCTCGACCACCGCCCGCTCCGGCAAGGCCCCGATGCCGGAACTGCCGAGCCCGTACACGCCGAACTACACCCGCGGTGCCGTGCCGCCGGCGGGCGGACAGCCGGCGGACATCGCCTACGGCGCGTATCAGCGTGGCCAGTACGTCACGGCCTTCCGAGAGGCGACCAAGCGTATCGAGACGAATCCGAAGGATGCGGCCGCGATGACGCTGCTCGGGGAACTGTACAACCAGGGCCTCGGCGTGAAGCAGGATGCCGTGAAGGCAGCCGACTGGTACCGCCTGGCGGCCGCCCAGAACGATGCATCCGCCATGGCGTCCCTCGGACTCATGGCACTCGATGGTCGCGGCATGCCCAAGGACCCGAAAGCGGGTCGCCGCTGGCTGGAGCAGGCTGCCGGCCAAGGCTCGCCTACGGCTGCCTACAATCTCGGACTGATTTTGATCGGCACGGGTGCCACCGCCGATGAGGCCGCTGCGGCCACGCAGTTCCGCAAGGCCGCCGAGGCCGAGATCGGCCCCGCGCAGCACGATCTGGGCGTGCTCTATCTGCAGGGACGCGGCGTACCGAAGGACCCGTCCAAGGCGGCGGAGTGGTT
The DNA here is from genome assembly GCF_054049775.1 of Methylobacterium sp. P5_C11. Lineage (NCBI taxonomy): Bacteria > Pseudomonadati > Pseudomonadota > Alphaproteobacteria > Hyphomicrobiales > Methylobacteriaceae > Methylobacterium > Methylobacterium sp. P5_C11. Next base: position 47,057 of record NZ_JBFULS010000008.1, read on the forward strand.
TCGTCGCGGCGCCGACAACGGCGATCTCGCCAGCGAGGTCGAGTACGCGATCCTTCTCTTCAACGGCACCGGCGTCAACAAGGACGAGCGCGCGGCCGCACGCTACTTCCTCCACGCCGCGTCACGCGGAAACGCCATCGCGCAGAACCGGGTCGCGCGGCTCTACGCCGTCGGCCGTGGCGTAGCCAAGAATCTTGTCGAGGCCGCGGCCTGGAACCTCGCCGCGGCCGGACAGGGCCTGTCCGATGCCTGGCTGGACCAGACCCTGTCCGGCCTCTCCGCCGACGAGCGCACGCGCGCCGAGCGTCTCGCCAACGAGCGGATCGAGCAGCGCTGACCGGATAGAGCCGTCCCCGATCGTGTTGCAACGGTTTGGAAGGACGGCGACCCTGGTCAAGACAGCCGCGCCCCGTTCCCCAATCCCGCATGGGAGTGGGGGCGCGTCGCGAGCTGCCGCCCGCTCTCGTGTTCGGCCCGGATGTGTGACCGTCGCAGGCCAAATCGGTGAGGGGACCTCGCCGTGTGCGGCACGGGCTCGGCTACCGCCCCCCTCCCCCGACCCGCTCGGGAAYGGCTCTAGACGTCGGCCTTCGACCAGTCGACACCGGCCTCAAGGTCCGGCAGCAGGACGACGCTCTCCTGCTCGTTCGGGTCCGTCCGGGCGATCACGGCCGTGACGGGCTCGGTCCGGCTCCGATTGTAGGGCAGGTGCGGCACGTCGGCGGCGATGTAGACGAACTCGCCCGCCCCTGCGATCGCGTGGTTCTCCAGGCGGTCACCCCAGAAGCAGCCCGACACGCCGGACAGGACGTAGATCGCCGTCTCGTGCGATTCGTGCTTGTGGGCATGCGCGCGTTCGCCGGGCGGGATCTCCAGGAGCTGCATGTGCAGCGCCTTCGATCCCACCGCCTCGGCGGAGATAGCGGGTCGATAGATGTGACCCTGCTTGCCGCGGAACGGCGCACTCTCGTGCACCACCCGCAGCCCCTGTTTCACCGTGCCGGACCCGGAACTCATGAACCTTCCTCCACTCTGAAGGCGGGATCGATGGGGATCTGCATGCCGTTGACCAAGGCGTTGGTCTGGTTGGCCATCCCGACCACGGCCAGGAACTCGCCGTGCTGCTCGGCCGTCAAGCCCTTAGCGCGCGCGGCGGCCGTGTGGGAGTGGATGCAGTACGGGCAGCCATTGGCGATCGAAACCGCAATGTAGACCAGTTCCTTCGTCAGCGGATCCAGGCTTCCCGCCCCCATGACGGTCTTCAGCGTGGACCACGTGCGTTCGAGCAAGGCCGGATCGTTGGCGAGGCCGCGCCAGAAATTGTTGATGACATCGGAACCCCGGGTCGTCCGGATGTCGGCGAAGACAGCGTGGACGCGCGGCTCGGCCTCGGCCTCGGCATCGGACCAGAGCTTCACGGTCGCCATCGCGGCCCCTCCCTCAGAGTTTGCACGCGCCCTCGAGCGCCCGGTTCTCGGCCTCGGAGAACATCCGCGACCGGATATGGAAGCGCTTCTCGCGTCCGTTCTCCAGGGAGAACATGCCGCCACGGCCCGGCACGACGTCGAGGATCAGATGCGTGTGCTTCCACACCTGGAACTGCGACCGGCTGATGAAGAAGTCCGCGCCGCCGACCGTGCCGAGACGGACGTCCCCGTCTCCGACGACGAAATCGCCGACGGGGTAGCACATGGGCGAGGACCCGTCGCAGCAGCCGCCCGACTGGTGGAACATCACCGGTCCGTACTCGCTCCGCAACTCGTCGATCAGCGCGAGGGCCGCCGGGGTGGCGGTGACCCGCAACGGCGTCCCGTCAGCGCCGACCTGCTCCGCGACATTGGCGTCCAAAGTCTGGTCCAAATTCATGCCGTCCTCCCGGATCGATGACTGAATATGCGTGGTGACCCGCGGTTTTCCACGGCCATTCGTTCGCGCTCGCGCCGGCTCCGGATGCGGGGTGACGCGTTGTGTCAGTGCAGCGCGGCCTCTGCCGCCACAACGGACCGGGAATGCCCGCCATGATTGTTCGCCTCAGTGCCGCCTGCCTCGGCCTGCTCGCCCTCGCTGGGCCTGCCGCCGCCGAACCGCTCGCCCTCCGCGTGCAGCCCCGCGAACAGCCGCTGTTCTTGCAGCACGCTTGGCAGGTCGCCGGAAATCCCAACGTCACGCCCGACAACCCTATGGGCGTGGTCGGCTGGGACGGTCCGCCGGACGACGTCCGCGGCGTCAGCGCCGACGCCGGTCCCATGGCCCCCGGCTCGATCGCCAATCCTCCCCTCGAGGGATACGGCTACGGCGCGTATTGAGCGCGGTGGCGATCCGGGATCGAAAAAGCCCCGGCCGTGAGGCCGGGGCTGAAGTTGTCTCGGGGGGTTAACCCGGGAAGAAACTCAGAAGAACCCGAGCTTCTTGGCCGAGTAGCTGACCAGCATGTTCTTGGTCTGCTGGTAGTGGTCGAGCATCATCTTGTGGGTCTCTCGGCCGATGCCGGACTGCTTGTACCCGCCGAAGGCCGCGTGGGCCGGGTAGGCGTGGTAGCAGTTCGTCCAGACGCGGCCGGCCTGGATCGCCCGGCCGAAGCGGTAGGCACGGGTCCCGTCGCGAGTCCAGATTCCGGCACCGAGGCCGTAGAGCGTGTCGTTGGCGATGGAGAGCGCTTCGGCATCGTCCTTGAAGGTCGTGACCGACAGGACGGGGCCGAAGATCTCCTCCTGGAAGATGCGCATCTTGTTGTGGCCGCGGAACACGGTCGGCTTCACGTAGAAGCCCTCCGCGAACTCGCCGTCCTTGACGTTGCGCTCGCCGCCGGTGAGCAGCTGCGCGCCCTCCTGCTTGCCGATGTCGATGTAGCTGAGGATCTTCTCCATCTGCTCGCCCGAGGCCTGGGCGCCGATCATCGTGGCCGGATCCAGCGGCGAGCCCTGCGTGATCGCCTCGACGCGCTTCACGGCGCGTTCCATGAATCGGTCGTAGATCGACTCGTGCACGAGGGCGCGGCTCGGACAGGTGCAGACCTCGCCCTGGTTGAGGGCGAACATCGTGAAGCCTTCGAGGGCCTTGTCGAAGAAGTCGTCGTCCTCGTTGGCCACGTCGGCAAAGAAGATGTTCGGCGACTTGCCGCCGAGCTCCAACGTCACCGGGATCAGGTTCTGCGAGGCGTACTGCATGATGAGGCGGCCGGTGGTCGTCTCACCCGTGAAGGCGATCTTGGCGATCCGCGGCGACGAGGCAAGCGGCTTGCCGGCCTCGAGCCCGAAGCCGTTGATCACGTTGAGCACGCCCGGCGGCAGCAGGTCGCCGATGATCTCCATCAGCACCAGCACGGAGGCCGGGGTCTGCTCGGCGGGCTTGAGGACCACGCAGTTGCCGGCGGCGAGCGCCGGGGCGAGCTTCCACACCGCCATCAGGATCGGGAAGTTCCACGGGATGATCTGACCGACCACGCCCAGCGGCTCGTGGAAGTGGTAGGCGACCGTGTCGTGGTCGATCTCGGAGATCGAGCCTTCCTGCGCCCGCACGCAGCCGGCGAAGTAGCGGAAATGGTCGATGGCGAGGGGGATGTCGGCGTGGGTCGTCTCGCGGATCGGCTTGCCGTTGTCCCAGGTCTCGGCCAGCGCGATCAGATCGAGGTTCTCCTCCATCCGGTCGGCCATCTTGAGTAGGATTCGGGCGCGCTCGGCCGGCGCCGTCTGGCCCCAAGCCTCTTTGGCCGCGTGGGCGGCGTCCAGCGCCTTCTCGACATCCTGGGCGTCGGAGCGTGCGACCTCGCAGATCACCTTGCCGGTGATCGGCGACGTGTTCTCGAAGTAACGGCCGGCCGCGGGGGCGACCCACTGGCCGCCGATGAAGTTCTCGTAGCGAGCCGAGAAGGGCGACTTGACCTTGGCGTCGCCGAGGAATTCCGGCTTGTTCATCGCAGTGTTCCCTCCATAGGCCCCGGCCTCGCGAACCGCGGCTCTTGGGCTTAAGCTGGCGTTCGGGCGACCTATCGTCGGGGCCGCATCCGCTTCCGCTCTGTTCGCAGCCAATGGCTTTTGGCCTGTCGAATCAAGATGGACTTTTGGCCAGTGCGCGAGTGCACCGATCCTACGCGCTTCCGGACGTTACCGCGAGCGGACAAATCTCCTCAGCGCCGCGCCTCCGGCTCGGCCGCTTTCCGACGTGGTTCTCGCGCCCGCGGCTGCCCGAGACGAACGAGGGGAGAGACCGACGGGCTGTCCGATGCCCCCCGCACGATCAGCGCGACCGACGTCGCGGATCACGCCAGTGCCAGAGGCAGGGCGAGGACCGCGAGCGGCAGCGCCGACAGCGCGGCATTCCGCAGCCACGCCGGCCGATAGGCGATCAGCACCACCACGGCGAGGGCGGAACCGGTCAGCGAGCCGATCCACTGAACCGGTCCGAAGCTCCAGCCGGCCGCCGCCACCGCTGCCGCGAATGACAGGCTAAGGCCGCACCATCCGGCAGCGCGCAGGCTCCCGACGCGCTGCCGCGGCCGAGACACATGGAAAGCGGCTCGGTGATGCCGGTCGAGGCTCAGGGCCAGGGCTGCGAAGCCCGCGAAGCTCAGGAGCAGGCTGAGGATGAGCGCGGCGGGCGTCACGCTTCGACCGTCCGGGACAATCCGCCCTCGGGCGTGCGCGGCGCTGCCGCCCGACCTCGCGCCGCGAGCCGCGATCCGGCAAGGAGGACCAGACCGAGGGCTGCCATGGCGGTGTCGAAAATCATGTAGCCCGGCTGGCCCACCAGCACGGCATCGACGAGCGGAATCGCCAGGAAGGCGCAGGCCGCCACTGCGAGGGCGGCCGACCAGGCCCGTCGCCGCGGGTAGAGGGATGCGGCGATCGCGGCGGCGATCCAGGCTGCGAAGAAACCGCGCACCTCCCAGTCGGCCCGCGCTTCCAGTCCGATCGGAAGAAGCCGGTTGGCAAGGAAGTAGGCGGCCAACCCCACCGGCAACCCTGTGATGGTCCCGAGATTGAGCAACCGGACGATCCGCAGGCCGAAACCTTCGGGATCGGCGCCCTTGGGCGCACGCTTCACCGTCCAGAGGACGAGGCCGCTGGCGACCGTGGCCGCGCCCATGACACCGCAGAGGAAGAACAGGAGGCGCAGCGGCGCGGCGGCGAAATGCGCCTCGTGGAGCCCGGTCATGACCGCCCCCGTCCGCGTCGCCGCGCCGGCTTCGCCGACACGGCCGATCTCCACGCCGGAATCGGCCGCGTAGGCGATCTGCGGGTGGAGATGCGCAAGCCCGTGCGGCTCGGCGAAATACGCCGTCGCGGTGGCGCCGGCATCCCCCGGCGTGGTGATCACCAGCATCTCGGGCGCCTCGCCCCCGGCCGTCATGGCCCGCGACACGATCTCGCCGAGCGGCAGCGGCGTGCCGGGCTGCCCGGTGGGCATGCGCCCCGGCGTCATCAGGCCAGCCTCGGCGTAGTAGCGGAGCACGTCCTCGCCGTAGACGGCCTTGATCCCCCACGGCATCAGCATCGGCGCCAAGGTGACGAGGCCCGTGTAGACGATCATCAGGTGGAAGGGCAGCGCAAGGACGCCCATCACGTTGTGGGCGTCGAGCCAGCCGCGCTGGGCCGAACGGTCGCGCCGGAAGGTGAAGAAGTCGGCGAAGATGCGTTGATGGGTGACGATCCCGGACATCAGCGCGATCAGTAGGACCATCGCGCAGGCCGAGACGATCCAGCGCCCCCAGACCGGCGGCAAGCTCAATTCGAAGTGGAACCGGTACAGGAAGTCGCCGCCGCGCGTGTCGCGGACATGTGCGGCCTCTCCCGTGGCAGGGTCGAGAAGCGCGTGGTGGTAGGGTCCGTCCAGATGCGGCCACCAGTAGACTTCGACCGCCGGGTTCTCGGAATCCGGCAGTCTTACGGACCATCCGGCGGCCTCCGGCATCGTCCGGCGCAGGAACGTGCCGGCGCGTGTCGCCGCCGCGACCGGATCGACTGCCGAATCGGACAGCTCGGGCCGCATCCAGTGTGAGATGTCGGTGCGGTAATAGCTGGCCGTTCCGGTGACGAAGATCGCGAACAGCACCCATCCGATGACGAGGCCGGACCACGTGTGCAGCCAAGCCATCGACTGGCGCAGGCCCCGCGACGGGCTCAAGCCGCGCCCCCACGGGCGATGGCGAGCGCGAACCAGAGGCCCCCGGCCATCACGGCCGACGTGAGGCCCAGGACCAGGGCCGCCCGTGCCAGCGTCGGGGCGGCGAACACCCAGATCACCGCGGCCGCCATGATGGCGAAGCTCGCCAGCGTCGCCGTGGACACCGCCTCGGCGCGGGAGCCCGGCAGGATCAGCGCCAGCAAACCGCTCGCGAGCGCGGCGACCCCGTAGCCGCCCAGCGCCGCCAGGAGCACCCGACCGGCGACGGCGAGTCGATACACCGCCAGCGGCGTTGCACGCGGGTTCATCGCGCCGCCTCTCGTTCCCGTGAGCCCATGCCGCGACGTAGCAGCGGCCCAGGCCGGGACGCAACGGCTATGTTCCGGAATGATTCCAGTATGAAAAGAGAGGGTTAGGCCGGGCGGCGCGGGAGATCGCGATCGCGATGCGGCGGTCGCGAATCGGCCTCAGCGACCGAGCGTCCCGGGCGCTCTGGCCGTCTTGACGGTCCGGAGCGTTGCGGCCGCGTCCCTGGCGCTCGGTGGAAGATCGGGACCGGACTGCGCCCCGGCAAAGGTCGACGCACCTCCCGTGGCCGGTGCGCTGACACGGCGGTCGTGCGCGGAGCCCCGGCCGTAGCCGGCGTTGATGCCCGCGTAGAAGCCGGTGAAGTCCGCCGCCCGCGCGCTGCCCGCGAGTACGAGCAGGACCATCGACAACAGGCGGCCCATCGGCACACTCCGAAACAACGAAGGCGGCGGCTCTTCCGAGAACCGCCGCCTTTGCGTTTGGCAGGAGATCGCGGCGACCTTGCGGCCGACGCGAGACACTCAATCCTCGACGTTGATGCTCTGCGCCTCGCGGCCCTTCTGGCCCTCGACCACGCCCAGGGTGACCTGCTGGCCTTCGGCGAGCGAGTCGAGGCCTGCGCGGGACAGGGCGGAGCGGTGAACGAACACGTCCTTGCCGCCGTCGTTGACCGAGACGAAGCCGAAGCCCTTCGCGGGATCGTACCACTTCACGGTCCCGCTCATCTCGACGGACGGACCACCGGCGGAGCGGCCACCACCGCCGCCGCCGCCGTATCCACCACCGCCGCCGCTGTAGCCGCCACCGCCACCGCCGTAGCCGCCACCACCGCCGCCGCCGTAGCCGCCACCGCCGGCGGGAGCGCCGCCGCCGAAGCCGCCGGTGCGCGGACGGAACTCGCGCCGGGGCGCGGGCGCCTCGGCCGTGGAGGTGTCAACGCTGGTGACGCTGGTGACCTGCGGACCTTTCTGGCCCTGCGCGGTCGTCACCGTCAGCCGGGTGCCCGGCATCAGGTCATCGTGGCCAGCCGCCTCGACGGCGCGGATGTGGAGGAAGGCATCGCCCGAACCGTCGCCGAGTTCGACGAAGCCGAAGCCCTTCTCCTTGTTGAACCATTTGACCGTCGCATCGCGCTCCGGACCGGACGCGACCGGCGCCGCGCCGCGCGACGGACCACGGTCGAAACCGCCGCCGCCGAAGCCGCCGCCGCCACCACCGAAACCACCACCACCGCCGCCGCCGTATCCGCCGCTGGGGGGAGCCTGATCAGGCCATCTCGGCTCGCCACTCTCGTCGAAGCCGCGCTTCTGCGGCCCCCTGAAATCACGACCACGTCCCATAGAAAGCTCGCAAAAACCGTCCGCCGCCCTTGTCTCGAATACCGCGTGCGCGCCATCCCAGACAGCCCACGCCCCGCACTATCATTACCCCAGGTCGCGGTAACCAAGAATAACGCCCCAGTCCTGACGCAATCGGGCCTTGACCGCAAGGACCTTCTTGGCCCAGACGCGCCCGTTTCGTTACTTTCTTGCGGCAAACAGCGGAGGTGGTCGCGAACCCCCGGTCGGTCCTTTCTCTTTCGAGGGAAAGCGTTAGCGAAACGCAAAGGCTGTCTGCCTAGACTCGGCGTCGTGCCCCGCTGAGCCACCCGGCCATGATCGCGACTCCGACTTTTCCCGACCTTTCGGCCCTCGTCGTCGACGAGAGCCTCTACATTCGCCGAATCGTGCGCGACATGCTCATGCGGGTTGGCATCAAGCGGGTGCTGGAGGCGCCGGACGGGGCCGAGGCGCTTGGAGTGCTGGCGGAGAGCAAGCCGGACATCAGCATCATCGACTGGGATCTGTCGATCCTCTCAGGCGAGGAGTTCATCAGGCTGGCACGGACCCCCACCACTTCACCCTGCCCGACCATCCCGATCATCCTGATGCTGGCCCAGCCGCGGCGGAACGTCGTCGACCGTGCCGTGGCGCTCGGCGTCAACGAGATCATCGCCAAGCCGTTCTCGCCAAAGACCCTATGGTCGCGCCTCGACGAGGTAATCAACCGGCCGCGGCCGTACTCGCAGGTGAAGAGTCTCCTGCGCCCGATCCCGCGTCGGGCCAGCGCCATGAAGGCGGTCGCCTGAGCGCGAGCACGATGGGACGTTGCAGTTCCCCGCCGAGCCTGTAGGGTCGCGGAGCAACAATGGCCGGGCGCGATGCTCAAGGCCGACCCGAAGGATCGACGGCCGCGCCGATGAGGGACGAGACCGCCGCGGCCGCGCCGTCCCGAATTCAGACCGGCGCGGTGCCGCTTCAGACGTCAGCCCCGCTGCCGGGCCGTGAGCGTCGGCGTGCCGCCTACGCGGCGCTCGATCTCGGCACCAACAATTGCCGACTGCTCGTCGCGGAGCCGACCTTCAGCGGCTTCCGCGTGATCGATGCGTTCTCGCGCATCGTCCGGCTCGGCGAAGGACTCGGGACATCAGACCGCCTGAGCGAGCCCGCGATCGAGCGGACCGTCGAGGCCTTGCGCATCTGCCGGTCCAAGATGCAGGCCCGCGGCGTGCAGCGCGCCAAGGTAATCGCCACGGAGGCGTGCCGGCTCGCAGTGAACGGGGCCGCCTTCGTGGAGCGCGTCCGCCGCGGCGTCGGCCTCGACCTCGAGATCGTCGACCGGCAGACCGAGGCCTATCTCGCGGTCACGGGCTGCGCGGCCCTTGCGGATCCGCTCGCGGAATCGGTGATCATCTTCGATATCGGCGGTGGCTCGACCGAGATCGCGTGGCTCGACGGTGCGGCCGCCAACCCGTCCACGGATCCGACCCTGCGGATCCGCGCCTGGGATTCCCTGCCAGTGGGCGTGGTGACCCTGGCCGAGCGACACGGCGGGGCCGAAGTCACCCGGCGGATGTTCGAGGGCATGGTCGAGGAAGTCGCCGAGAAGCTCTCGGCCTTCGCCCTGCGCGCGGCCGCCGCGGCGACGGCGCCGCACTTCCACCTCCTCGGGACGTCCGGCACCGTTACGACCATCGCCGCGATGCATCTGCGGCTCGCCCGCTACGAGCGTCGCCGCGTCGACGGTCTCTGGATGAGCGACGAGTCCGTCTCGACGGCCATCGACGATCTGCTCGACACGCGGCTCGAGCAGCGCGCGGAGAATCCCTGTATCGGTCGCGACCGCGCCGATCTCGTTCTGGCGGGCTGCGCGATCCTGGAAGCGATCCGCCGCGCCTTCCCGTCCGAGCGCCTGCGCATCGCCGATCGCGGCCTGCGCGAAGGATTGCTGATGAACATGATGCGCGAGGACGGGGTCTGGAATCGGAAGGCGGTCCGATGAGGGCGGCACGATGAGCGACCGGCGGGGCGGCGCGAGTTCCGGCGGCGGCGTCCGCGGGGAGCTGAAGCAGCGGGTCAAGACCGGCCGGGGACGGACCCTGTCGCAGAAGCGCTGGCTGGAGCGCCAGCTCAACGATCCCTACGTGGCGCGGGCCAAGCGCGAAGGGTACCGGTCGCGGGCGGCCTACAAGCTCCTGGAGATCGACGAGCGCTACAAGCTGCTCAAGCCCGGCCAGAAGATCGTCGACCTGGGTGCTGCGCCGGGGGGCTGGTCGCAGGTCGCCGCCCGCGTGGTCGGCCCGTCGGGCCGGATCGTGGGCATCGATCTCCTGGAGATCGAGCCGATGGCGGGGGTCGAGTTCATCACCCTGGACTTCCTCGATCCGGATGCGCCCGCCCGGCTCACCGGCATGCTCGGCGGCCCGGCCGACCTCGTCATGTCGGACATGGCCGCCAACGCCACCGGCCACAAGAAGACCGATCATCTGCGCATCATCGGCCTGGCCGAGACCGCGGCGGAGTTCGCCCGTGAGATTCTCGGACCGGGCGGCGCCTACCTCGCCAAGGTCCTTCAGGGCGGCACCGAGGGCGCGCTGCTGACCGACCTGAAGCGTGACTTCGCCACGGTCCGCCACGTGAAGCCGGCGGCGAGCCGTGCCGATTCCAGCGAACTCTACGTTCTGGCGACCGGCTATCGCGGTACGCCGGTCGGAGTCGTGCCGGCTAGCGAGGACTGAGACGGTCGGCGATGCTGCTCGCCTGGGCGCTGTCGCTCGTCAATCCCGCGCCCCTGCGCCTGCGCCGGCTCGGCTATGTGCGACAGAGTGGGTTGCTCCATGCCCGGTCGCGCCGCTGCCGGGCGGCCTGGGCGCCGCACCTGGCGCAGGCGCGGCGCGTCATTGGCGCGGCCGCCGAGGCGACGCGGCAGCGGCGCCACGCCATCGTCCTCGGCTCCGGCCTCCTCGACGACGTGCCGCTCCACCACCTCGCCGGCCTGTTCGACCGGGTGACCCTCGTGGACGCGGTGCACCCGTGGCCGGCGCGGCTCGCGGCCCGACGCTACCCGAACGTCACGTTGGAGACCGCGGAGATCAGCGCCGGCCTCGATGGTGCGTGGGCGGACCTGTGCGGAGACGCCGACCTGATCGTCTCGGCGAACCTGCTTTCGCAGCTCCCCATCGTCCCGATGGATGCCCACGAGGCCCGGGGCCGGGAGGCGCCGCCCCGGCTGGGTGCGCAGCTCGTGGAAACCCATCTCGCCGCCCTCGACACGCTCGCACGCCACGTGGAGCGCGTCTGCCTGATCACCGACACCGTGCAGCGTGAGGAGGACCGGGACGGGCGGATCACCGACAGCCTCGATCTGCTCTTCGGCGTCGTGCTGCCGCCGGCCGAGGGCCGCTGGGATTGGGAGATCGCTCCGTTCGGCGAGATCGGTCGGGGGCGCCGGCTGATCCACCGGGTCCACGCCTACCCGGACTGGCAAGCCGCTCGGGGCTGAGGGGTCCATGACAAAGGCCGCCCCGGTTTCCCGGGACGGCCTGACCTTGGTGCGGCATTCAAGCGGCGGTTGCTTATTCGGTCGGCACGTCGGCCGCTGGCGTCGGCGCGCCACCCTCGTCCGTGGTGCCCTCGAAACGCGGGCGCCGACGGCGACGCGGCTTGGCCGCCGGCGCGTCCTCGCTCGTGGCCTCGGGCTCGGGCGCTGCCGCCGGTTCGGCTGTCTGCGCCGGACGGACGGGCGCCATCAGGAACGCCGGCAGGCCGGTCGGATCCTCGGCCTCCACTGCGGGCGCGGCCTCGCGACGTCGCTCGCGACGGGGCGCGGCCTCGCTGCGGGGCGCCCGCTCCGGCCGGCCCTCGGGACGGGCCTCCTGCCGTGTCTCGGAGCGCGGGTTCTCACCACGTCCGCTCTCGTAACGGCCCTGATCGCTGCGGCTATCTTGACGGTTGTCTTGGCGGGGATCCTGGCGAGATTCCGGACGTGCATCCTGGCGATTGTCCGGACGATCCTGGCGGCCGTCCTGACGGTCCTGCCGGTAGTCCGGCCGACCGTAGTCCTGACGATCCTGCCGGTTCTCCTGCCGGTTCTCTTGCCGATTGTCCTGCCGGTTTTCTTGGCGATAATCCGGCCGCTGGTAATCCTGGCGCTGATAGTCCTGACGTGGCTGGTCCTGCCGCCGGTAATCCGGGCGGCCATTGTTGTCGAACCGGCGTTGATCGCGGTTCTGGAACCGGTCCCGACCCTGGCGGCCGTCCTGGTTCACGTCCTGACGGTTCTCGTAGGGCTGCGGCTGCTGGCCGGGATCGCCGTCGTCGTAGCCGTTATAGGCGTGGCCGTTCTGGCCCCCGCCGTTGCCCTGGCCGTCGTCGTCGCCCTCTTCCATGTCGTCATCGTAGGGACGACTGGCATAGCCACCGGTGTTGGCCGGCCGGGTCTGATCCTGGGCGCCGGACACGATCCGGAAGTAGTGCTCGCCGTGCTGAAAGTAATTCTCAGCAGCAACCGGATCACCGGCCGCCAGAGCATCGCGCGCAAGCTGCGCGTACTTGTCGGCGATGTGCTGCGGGGTGCCGCGGATTTTGACGTCGGGACCGTTGGATTCGTACGAGCGCGTCAGCGGATTCGGACCCTTCGGCCGGTTCCGGCCGCGCATCCGTCGATTCTGGTTTGGTCTCATCGGTCTGTAATGACCCTCGTTCACGCAAACGACTGTCTACGGGGGCGCCCAGCAGGATCTCGTGGCGCAGTCCGGCCAAGCGCATCCGGCGGCGCCGCGTGCGTGACCGCTAGCCGGCCCGCGCGTCTCTCTGACCATCCCTCGAACCATGCGTCCGGATCCAGCCGCCGGTCCTCAGTCGATTGTCAGGTTCAAGTGTGTCGACCCTCCGCGCCAACACCTGCGCGCTCTGGTTCGACGTTCTAGGGGGATCTGCGAACCGATCGGCGACCTAGGGTCACCACCGACCTTACAGCCGTCCGTCTTAACGGACGGTTCGCGATCTTCAAGGCGACTTTAGCGTTCCCCGGCTGATGCAACAAGCAATTTTTCGGTGCCGGGATCGTCGACCCTGACTTAGGCATCCCTGTGGCCGGAGAAAAGCCCCTCCGGCCGACCGAACTGCAAGACCCTGTCGTGACCCGCCAGATCCCGGGTCAGTCCTCGATCACGGTAGCCCGCCGCCTGCGCGAGCTCCCGGACCGGGATCGCCTGATCGTAGCCGATCTCCAGGACCAACGTCCCGCCCGCGGACAGCAGCGCATGGTCACGCACGGCGTCGAGGATCCGCCGGTAGGCGTCGAGTCCGTCCGGACCGCCGTCGAGGGCGGCCGGCGGATCGTATGCGCGAACCTCGAGGTCCAGGGTCTCGATCACGGCACGGGCGATGTAGGGGGGGTTCGAGACCACGAGATCGAACGCGCCCCGCAGGGCCGCACACCAGTTTCCGGCGACGAAGGCTGCCCGGTCGCCGATCCCGTTCGCCAGGGCGTTGTCACGGGCCACGCGCAGGGCGGCCTCCGAACGGTCCAGCCCCACACCGGTGGCGTTGGACAGCTCGGAGAGGAGCGCCGTCAGGATGCAGCCCGATCCGGTGCCGAGGTCCAGGCACCGGATCGGCGTCGTCCGGTCGGGTATCGCCGCCAGGGCGACCTCAACCAGGATCTCCGTATCCGGACGTGGCACCAGGGTGTCGGGTCCGAGCCGGAACGGCAGACCCCAGAACTCCCAGGCGCCGAGGATGCGGGCGACCGGCTCGCCGGCCAGTCGCCGCGCCAGCGCTGCATCGAGGGCCGCAGCCTCGTCCGTTGCGAGGGGCCGGTCGCCCCGGAGGACGAGGTCGCGGGTCGCCAGCCCGAGGATCCCGAGGAGGAGGAAGCGCGCATCGACCGCCGCCGCGCCGAGACCCGCCGCCTGCAGGCGCGCCGTGCCGTGCCGTAGGGCCTCCCGAAGGGTACGGCCCTGGCTCGAACCCTCTGCCACGGCGCCGCTCAGGCCATCCCCTCGGCGGCCAGGAGTTCCGCCTGGTGCTCGGTGATCAGGGCATCGACCACCTCGTCGAGGGCGGTGCCGGCCATCACCTCTTCCAGCTTGTAGAGGGTGAGGTTGATCCGGTGATCGGTCACCCGTCCCTGCGGGAAATTGTAGGTCCGGATCCGCTCGCTGCGGTCGCCGGAGCCCACCTGGGCCTTGCGGTCGGCGGCCCGGGCGGAATCCTTGGCGCTGCGCTCGGCCTCGTAGAGGCGCGAGCGCAGGAGGGTCATGGCGCGGGCGCGATTCTTGTGCTGGGACCGCTCCTCCTGCACGAACACCACGATCCCGGTGGGCAGGTGGGTGATGCGGATCGCCGATTCCGTCTTGTTCACATGCTGGCCGCCCGCGCCCTGGGCGCGCATCGTGTCGATCTTCAGGTCCGCGTCGTTGACGTGGATGTCGACTTCCTCGGCCTCGGGCAGCACCGCCACGGTGGCCGCCGAGGTGTGGATCCGGCCCTGGGTCTCGGTGTCGGGCACGCGCTGCACCCGGTGGGCGCCGCTCTCGTACTTGAGGCGCGCGAACACGCCGCGCCCCTTCACCTCGGCCACGACCTCGCGGAACCCGCCGACCGTGCCCTCGCTCTCGGAGATCACCTCGACCCGCCAGCCCTTCGACTCCGCGTATTTCGCGTACATGCGGAACAGGTCGCCGGCGAAGAGGGCCGCCTCGTCGCCGCCGGTCCCGGCGCGGACTTCCAGGATCGCGCTCTTCTCGTCCGCGGCGTCCTTCGGCAGGAGCAGGAGCTGGAGCGCACGGTGGGTGGATTCCAGCGTCTCCAGGGCCGCCGGCTTCTCCTCGGCGGCGAGCGCCCGCATCTCGGGGTCCGTGCCGGGCTCGTCGATCAGGGCCTCGACGCCCGCGAGGTTGTCCAGGGCCGCCCGATAGGTCCGGATGGCCGACACGACGGGATCCAGATCGGACAGCTCGCGCGACAGCTGCACCACGGTGTCCGGCTCGCCCTCCCCGGTGGCGAGCTGGGCGGTGACGAAATCGTGCCGCGCCAGAATGGCGTCGAGGCGCTCGGTGGGAAAGGGGATCATCGCCCGTGTTTCTGCAGGTCTGCGCGTGCCGTTCCAGGCCGGGCTGGGGTTTCGTCTCGGGGGAGACGCGTGGCTCGGAGGGTGTCGGACCCGTCAGGCTCCCCCCAGATCCAGACCCGTCCCGTTCGAGAACGGAAGCCGCGGCGCGTCGACCGAAATCGTCGCGGCGTTGCCGTACAACCCCGGCCGAATGTTCGGCAAGGGCTGCGCATGCGCTTAGATAGGGACGCCGTTGGCGTGCGCGAAGGCCGTGAGCGCCGGGCGCAGGGAATCGCCGTCGTGCATCCGCGCCATCTCGGCGTGCATCAGTTCGGTCACCGCGCGGGCATCAAGGCTCAGCACCATGGCCTTCACCGGGCCGATGGCGGCCGGCGACATCGACAGGTCGCGGTAGCCGAGCCCGATCAGCGCCATGGCGTCGAGGGGGCGGCCGCCGATCTCGCCGCAGACCGTCACCGGGCAGGAGGCCGCGTTGGCCCGCTCGGCGATCAGGCGGAAGGCTCTGAGCGCCGCGACGCTGAGCGGATCGAACCGGTCGGCGACGCGGCGGTTCTCGCGATCCACCGCGAACAGGAACTGCATCAGGTCGTTCGAGCCCACGGACAGGAAGTCGGCTTCCTGGGCGATCTCGTCGATCTGGAACAGCAGCGACGGCACCTCGATCATCGCGCCGAGGCGGCATTCGCCGGGCAGCCGGTAGCCGTGCCGCTTCAGATAGGCCTTCTCCCGCTCGACGATGCCCCGGGCGCGGACGAACTCGTCCACTGTGGCGACCATCGGGAACATGATCTTCAGCGGATCGCCGTCGGCGGCCTTGAGCAGCGCGCGCAGCTGCATGCGCAGCAGCGCCGGCCGGTCGAGGCCGATGCGGATCGCCCGCCAGCCGAGGGCCGGGTTCTCCTCCTCGAGCTTGGCCATGTAGGGCAGGATCTTGTCGCCGCCGATGTCGAGGGTGCGGACCGTGACGGACTTCCCCGCAGAGGCGGCGAACACCTTCCGGTACAGCTCCTCCTGCTCCGCCGCGGAAGGCATGCGCTGCGCCACCATGAACTGCAGCTCGGTGCGGAACAGCCCGACACCCTCGGCTCCGGTTTCCTGCAGATGGCTGAAATCCACCAGCAGGCCGGCATTGAGGTGCAGGCCGACGCGCACGCCGTCGCTGGTCTGGGCCGGGACGTCGCGCAGCGCCCGGTACTGCTCCTGCCGCCGGGCGCGCAGCCGCACCATCTCGGCATAGGCGGCCTCGACCTCGGGGCCGGGCCGGACGTGGATCTCGCCGGCCACGCCATCGACGATGATGGCATCGCCCGCATCGCACAGGGCAGTGGCATTCTCGACCTCGCCCACGGCCGGGATGCCGAGGGCTCGGGCCACGATCGCCACGTGGCTCGTCGGCCCCCCCTCCTCCAAGACGATGCCGCGCAGGGTCGAGGCCTCGTAATCGAGGAGCGCCGCCGGCCCCATCGTGCGCGCCACGAGGATCGCGTTCTCGGGCAGCACCAGGGCGCCTGCCGCCTCGGGGCCGATCAACGTGCGCAGAACGCGGTTGGTGAGGTCGTCGAGATCGTGCAGCCGCTCGCGGAGGTAGGGATCGGCCTGCCGCATCATCCGGGCGCGATTGTCCGACTGGACCCTCTCCACGGCCGCCTCGGCAGTGAGGCCCGAGCCCACGGCCTCGCGCATCCGCCGGAGCCAGCCCTTGTCGTGGGCGAACATCCGGACGGTCTCGAGGACCTCGCGCGATTCCGCGGTACCGATCCGGTCGCCGCGCTCCACGAGGGCGTCGATCGCCGAGCGGACCTCCTCGATCGCCGCGTCGAGGCGCGCGACCTCGCGCTCGACGTTCTCGGCGATCAGCGTCTTCACCACGACGCGGGGCTCGTGAAGCACGACGTAGCCGAGGCCGATCCCGTCCGCGAGGGCGATGCCCCGGACCAGGACGGGGCGGCGGGCCGCTGTGCCGGCATCCGGCGCCAAGCCTTCCAGCTCGCCCGACGCGATCATCTCCGAGAGCACCATGGCGGTGGTCTGGAGCGCCTCGATCTCCTCTTCGGAGTAGACGCGGTAGGTCTTGTTCTGGACGGTCAGGACGCCGAGGGTGTTGCCGGCCCGGAGCAACGGCACGCCCAGGAAGGCGTGGTAGGCCTCTTCGCCGGTCTCCGGCCGGTACGAGAAGGCCGGGTGGTTCTGGGCGTCCGAAAGGGAGAGCGGCTCGGCGGTACGGGCGATGAGGCCGACGAGGCCCTCATCGGTCCGCATGCGGGTCTGGTGCACCGCCTCGCGGTTCAGGCCTTCGGTCGCAAACAGTTCGAGGGTGTTGTCATCCCGAAGCACGTAGACCGAGCAGACCTCGGCCACCACGTTGGCGGCGATCAGAACGACGATGCGGTCGAGTCGCGCCTGAGGGCTGACCGGCTCCGCCATCGCTTCGCGGAGGCGGCGCAGCAGCAGGCGCGGGCCTCCGGGCGCAGCGGGCATCGGTTCGTCGTTCCAGCGTCGGTGAGTGGCCGTGGCGTCGACCACCCTGCAACCTTGACGCCAAACCGGGGGTGGCAGGCGTCGGATGGGCCGCGCCACTCGTCCCAGAATCGCTCTGGGATCGGCGGATCGGCCCGTGACCGTTCAGTTCACACCACGCGACCCGCTCGAACCCGCGTCGTCCCAGGCTCAGGCCTGATCCAGGCCGTATAGCGAGTGAAGCGTGCGCACGGCAAGCTCCGTATAGGCAGCGTCGATCAGGACGGAGAACTTGATCTCCGAGGTGGTGATCGCCCGGATGTTGATTCCCTTCTCGGCCAGCGCCCGAAACGCCTTGGCCGCCACGCCGGCATGGCTGCGCATCCCGACGCCGATCGCCGACACCTTCACGACGTCGGTGGCGCCCTCGATCTGGGCATAGCCGATCTGGGTGCGGGCCTCGTCGAGGATCGCGCGGGAGCGCTGATACTCCGCGGCCGGAACCGTGAAGGTCATGTCGGTGGTCGACTGGTCGCCCGACACGGTCTGGATGATCATGTCGACGTTGATGTTGGCATCGGCCAGCGGCCCGAAGATGGCGGCGGCCACGCCGGGGCTGTCCTTGACCTTGCGCAGGGTGATCTGCGCCTCGTCCCGCGAGAAGGCGATCCCGGTAATGATCTGCTGTTCCACGATGTCGTCCTCGTCGCAGATGAGGGTGCCCGGACGCGCGGCGTCCGGCGGATCGAAGGAGGACCGGACCGTGGTCGGGACCCGGTGGACCATGGCGAGTTCCACCGACCGGACCTGCAGCACCTTGGCGCCCAGCGAGGCCATCTCCAGCATCTCCTCGAAGGTCACCCGCTCCATGCGGCGGGCCTTCGGGACGATGCGCGGGTCGGTGGTGTAGACGCCGTCCACGTCCGTGTAGATGTCGCACCGCTCGGCGCCGATGGCCGCAGCCACGGCCACCGCCGAGGTGTCGGACCCTCCGCGACCCAGCGTGGTCACCCGGCCGGTCTCGGCGTGGATGCCTTGGAAGCCGGCGATGACCGCGACCTCGCCCTTGGCGAAGCTCGCCTCGAGATTCTTCGGATCGATCTCGGCGATGCGGGCCGAGCCGTGCGCGTCCGAGGTCACGACCGGAATCTGCCAGCCCTGCCAGGACCTGGCCTTGACCCCGTCCTTCTGCAGAGCGATCGCCAGAAGGCCGGCGGTGATCAACTCGCCCGAGGCGACCACGGCATCGTATTCCCGCGGATCGTAGAGCGGATTGGCGTCCTTGACCCAGTCGACCAGCTCGTTGGTCTTCCCCGACATGGCCGAGACGACGACCGCCACGTCGTAACCGGCTGCGGCCTCGCGGGCGACGTGGCGCGCGACGTTGCGGATGCGGTCGACGTTGGCGACGGAGGTGCCGCCGAATTTCATCACCAGACGGGGCATGGTCTCTCGGTCGCGGGTTCCCGGTGGCGATTGGACGGACCGCTGCAGCCCGGTCCGGACGGTGCCCGGCGGGTACAAGCGGCTCGGTAGAGTGTCAACAACCGGCCAAGCATGGCGCCCGCGCGCCGCGGCGACTTACGCGGGATCGCCATGCTAAGGCGCGCGCTGAAACCGCGAGGACGGAACGCGCATGGACAGGGCAGCCACGGACCGGGTCACGGAGGGTTTTGTCGACCAGGGCGAGGTTGCGCGCTTCGACGCGCTCGCCGCCACTTGGTGGGACGAGAGCGGCCCGATGCGGGTCCTGCACCGATTCAACCCCGTGCGGGTCGCCTATATCCGTGACGCGCTCTGCCGGCGGTTCGGGCGCGACCCGCGCGCGCCCTTCCCGCTCGACGGGCTGACGATCTGCGACGTCGGCTGCGGCGGCGGCGTGCTCTCCGAGCCGATCGCCCGGCTCGGCGCCCGGGTGACGGGGCTCGATCCGGCCGCCCAGAACATCGCCGTGGCGCGCGCCCATGCCGAGTCGGCCGGCGTACCGGTCGATTATCGCGGTGCGACCATCGAGGCGGTGGTCGCTGCCGGCGAGCGCTTCGATGCCGTGCTGATCATGGAGGTGGTGGAGCACGTGTCGGACATGCCGGCCTTCGTGCGCACCGCCGGCGCGGCCGTGAAGCCGGGCGGTTCGCTGTTCGCCGCCACCCTCAACCGGACGCTGCGCTCCTTCGCGCTGGCCATCGTCGGAGCCGAATACGTGCTGGGCTGGCTGCCGAGGGGCACGCATGACTGGGAGAAGTTCGTCACGCCCGACGAGCTGGCCCGCGCGATCCGCGCCGGGGGGCTCGATGTCACCGACACCGTGGGCGTCGTCTACAATCCGTTGACCGACGGCTGGCGCACCGGCCGCGACACGGCGGTGAACTATATGGTCGCGGCCGAGCGCCCGGCCTGAACCGGATGCGACCGGGGTCGTTGAGGTCGCGGCGGAGGGTGCGGCGATGCTCGAGAAGATCCCCGGTGCGGTCGGCGAGGCCCTCTCCGGGTTGAAGGCCGGACGCGAGAAGACGGCCTGCCACGCGACATTTGCCGACGTTCCGGCGAGCCTGGTCCTGACCAGTCCAGCTTTCGCCGAAGGGGCGGAGCTGCCTGCGCGCTTCACGGCCGATGGCGAAGGGCTCTCCCCGCCCCTGGCGTGGAGCAACCTCCCCGCCGGCACCACTGCCCTCGTCGTCCTCGTGGAGGATGCCGGAAGCCCGACCCCGCAACCCCTCGTCCACCTGATCCTCTGGTCCGTGCCGGCGGATATTTCGGAGATCGGGGAAGGCGCGCTGCCGAGCCCCGGACATCCCGGGAACGACACGGCACTCGGCCGGAACAGCTTCCTCCGCGCGGCTTGGCTGCCGCCGGACCCGCCGACCGGACACGGTTCGCACGAATACGTCTTCCAGATCTATGCGCTCCGGAAGGCCCTGGCCTTGTCGGAGTCGCCGGGCCGCGGCGCTCTTCTCGACGCCATGCGCGGGCAAGTTCTCGCGAAGGGCGTGCTGACCGGAACCTATCATCGGTCCTGATGCGAGGCCGCGGAGCCGGACATCGGCCCCGAAACGTCGACACCGCGCGTTGTGCCCCCTCCCTCGGCTCCGTATTGTGTCGACCAGAGGGGCTGTGCGCTGGAACGGCCGGATCGGACTGGAGACCGGGCCTGTGGGCGTCGATGCGCGGACGAAGCGGCGGGGGGACGCGGATGCGGCACGGGCGCTTGCAGCCTCGGAGGTCGGGACCTGGGCTTGGCAGGTCGCGGACGATGTTCTCCGATGCGACGGCGTCGCGGCGTCCATGCTGGGGCTCCCGTGGGCGCCACGGGATCGTGCGACGACCTTCGCGGTGTTCCTGGAATGCATCCATCCTGAGGATCGACGCCGGATCGGCGCGATCATCGACGACCTCCGCCGGCGGGGCGGGCTCTACGTCGCGCAGTATCGGACGGTTTTGGAAACCGGCGAAATCCGCTGGGTTCTGGCGCGTGGGCGGTTCAACCGGGACACGTCGGGTCTCGTGAGCGAGGCCCACGGGATCGTCGTCGACGTGACCGAGAGCAGCCGGGACGGATCCCTGGACGAATCCACCTTCTGCGCCACGGATGTGGCTGCCGCCAGTATCGACAGGGTCGCTGAGATGGCCCTGGCCCTGTACGCGGCGGCCGAAGCAGGCCTCCCGCGGCCGGGTTTCGAGCGCTTGAAGCCCCAGCTCGACCTGCTGTTGCGGGAGATCGGGCGGCAGCTCGCGGTTGCACCGCCGGTGCCGGATCTCGACAGCGTCCACTGATCGGCACCCTCTCGGGAGCGCCTTGCCTAGTGAGGGCGAATCCTGATATGGCCGCGCCATCTTGCGATGCGTGAACCGTGATCGCCGGACGCGACGGCGCGTCCTGCATCGTGGTCACATTCCCGATACCTTACCGATGGACGGCCCTCCGGGCTCGAGAGACCGATGAAAATCCGCAATTCGCTCAAGTCCCTGCGCGGCCGCCACCGCGACAACCAGCTGGTTCGCCGCAAGGGCCGGGTCTACGTCATCAACAAGACCCAGAAGCGCTTCAAAGCCCGTCAGGGCTGAGGCTGTTCTGCCCGGTCCAAACCGGTCACGAACGCGCTTAGTTGATCGGGAAACGGCCGTATCCACCCGGATGCGGCCGTTTCCGCATGCGCGGCACCGCGGCACGTTGACGGATGCGGGGGTGACGCACAGTCTGCCGGCATGATGCCGACCCGTCTCCTCGCCGCCCTGGTCTGCCTGTCGGCCGTCGCCGTCGGATCGCCGGCGGCGCTGGCGCGTCCGGATGCCAACCGTGCCGGCCGTGCTGCGCCTGACGCGAAGGCGGCGCCGAAGCCGCCGAGCCTCGACGACCTGTTCGCGCGCCTGCGTGCCAGCGAAGACCCGGCCGAGGCCAAGGGCATTGCCCGTCTGATCGAGCGACGCTTCGCCGGGTCGGGCAGCCCGACCGCCGATCTGCTCACCGACCGCGCCCGGCAGGCCGTTACCAGCCACGACTTTCCCCTCGCGGCCGAATTGATGGACCGCGTCACCGTGCTGGAACCGAACTGGCCTGAGGGCTGGAACCGGCGGGCGACCGTGTTCTGGCTCCTTTCCGACAAGGACGACGCGCTGGCGGACCTGCAGCGGGCGCTGGTCCTGGAGCCGCGCCACTTCGAGGCCTGGGCCGCCATGGGCCGGATCTACGAATCGCTCGACGACAAGCCACATGCCCTGGCGGCCTTCCGGCGGGCGCGGACGCTCTATCCGCAGATGGAGAAGATCGGAGAGGCGATCGACCGCCTGGCTCCGGAGGTCGACGGCCGCGACCTGTGATCCGGGTGATCGCCGTTCTGCTGACGATCCTGGCGCTGCCCCTCGCCATCGCCGGGCTCGTCCTGGCAGTCGGCGCGGCGTCGAGCCTCGTGATCTCCCTCCGTGTCGCCGCCGCCGACCCGCCCGCCGGCCCCTTCGTCGATATTCCCGGCGGACGCCTTGCGACCCTGCAGGACGGACCGGCCGACGGCCCCCCCATCGTGCTCCTGCACGGGGCCTCGGCCAACGCGTCGGACCCGATGGAGGGCATCGGTCGACGGCTGGCTGCGCAGGGCTTCCGGGTCATCGCCTTCGACCGGCCCGGCTTCGGCTGGAGCGACCGGATTGCCGGCGCCGAGGCCGCGGCGCCCGCGGTCCAGGCCCGGCTGATCGCCCAGGCGCTTCAACGCATGGGCGTCGGTCCGGCACTCGTGTTCGGCCATTCCTGGGCTGGCGCCCTCGCCCTCGCCCTGGCCCTGGATCATCCGGACCGAGTTTCCGCCCTCGCCCTGGCCGCGCCCGTGGCGATGCCGATGCCGGACCGGATCCCGGACCTGCCGTGGTATTGGCGCATCGCGGCGACCCCGCCCGTCACATGGCTGCTCAGCTGGACCATCGGACCGCCGTTGGCGCAGCATTTCCTGCCCGAGGCGGCGCGCCGGGTGTTCCAGCCGCAGCCAGCGCGACCAGACTACCCGGCCCTGGCGCGGTCCGATCTGGTCCTGCGGCCCGGGACCCTGCTCGCCAACGTGCAGGACCTCCTCGGTCTCTCGCGCGCCCTCGCCGAGCAGGGGCCGCGCTACGGTGATATCCGCGTCCCGACTCTCGTGATCTCGGGCGAGGCGGATCCGATCGTGCGCAGCGATCTGCAGGCCGTGCCGCTCGCGCGTGCGATCCCCGGAGYCCGCCTCGTGCTCCTGCCCGGCATGGGGCACATGCTCCAGTACGTGGCCGTTGAACGGGTGACGGCGGAGATCGCCCGGCTCTCGACTGAAGCGCGGGCGCGGGCGATGCCGTTGCCGGCCGTCACGCGCTGAACACCGGGACGACGGCGCCGATCCGACCGGCGCCTATCGGGGTTCCTTGCCGCGGTCCGTCACGCCTTCTCGGCGTGCTCGCGGGTGATGAAGGCCAGGCGGACGAGGTTGGTGGCGCCGGGCGTCCCGAAGGGCAGGCCGGCCACGACGATCACCCGGTCGCCCACGGCGGCGAACTTCTCGCGCACCGCGAACTTGGCGGCGCGGAACGACATGTCGTCCACGTCGCTGGCGTCCTTGGTGACGATCGGGTGCGTGCCCCAGGCCATGGCGAGGCGCCGCGCGGTCTCGCGCCGAGGTGTCAGAGCGATCACCGTGGCGTTCGGGCGCTCGCGCGAGAGGCGCAGGGCGGTCGAGCCGGAATTGGTCCAGGCCATGATCGCATCGAGGTTCAGGGCATCGACCATCTGGTGGGCCGCCGCCGCGATGGCATCGGCGGCGGTCTCGTCCGGGGTCGCGTGCTGCGCCCGGATGATCGACCAGTAGAGCGCATCGCGCTCCACCTGCTCGGCGATACGGTTCATGGTCTCCACGGCGCCGACCGGAAAGGCGCCCGACGCGCTCTCGGCCGAGAGCATCACGGCATCCGCGCCCTCGTAGACCGCGGTGGCGACGTCGGAGACCTCGGCGCGGGTCGGGACCGGCGCGGTGATCATCGATTCGAGCATCTGGGTCGCCACCACCACGGGCTTGCCGAACCGGCGCGCGCTGCGGGTGATCCGCTTCTGCACGCCGGGAACCTGCTCCAGCGGCATCTCCACACCGAGATCGCCGCGGGCGACCATCAGGCCGTCCGAGATCTCGATGATCTCGTCGAGGCGGGTCAGGGCCTGCGGCTTCTCGATCTTGGCCATCACCAGGGCACGGCCGGCGCAGACCTTCTTGACCTCGGCCACGTCCTCCGGCCGCTGGACGAACGACACGGCGATCCAGTCGGCGCCGGCGTTGAGGCCCGCATCGAGGTCGGCGCGGTCCTTCTCGGTCATCGCCGGCACCGGGATCACCGTATGGGGCAGCGACACGCCCTTGCGATTCGAGATCTTTCCGCCGACCTCGACCCGAGTCACAGCCCGGTCCGCCGAGGTTTCGAGCACGGAGAGCCGCAGCTTGCCGTCGTCCAGCAGGATCGCGTGGCCGGCCTCAAGGGCTTCCAGGATCTCCGGATGCGGCAGGTGGCAGCGGCTGGCATCGCCGGGCGTCGGATCGCCGTCGAGCACGAAGGTCGCGCCGGTCGCGATCATCACGGCACCCTCGGCAAAGGTCCCGAGCCGGAGCTTCGGCCCCTGGAGGTCGACGAGGATGCCGATCGGCCGCTTGGCCTCGCGCTCGATCGTCCGGATCGCCTCGACCTTCTCCGGCAGCTTCTCGCGCGGGAGATGGCTCATGTTGAGCCGGAACACGTCCACGCCCGCCCGGAACAGCCGCTCGATCATCTCCGGCGAGTCGGAGGCCGGGCCCAGGGTGGCGACGATCTTCGTGCGGCGCGAGCGTTTCAAGCGGGATCCTCCGGGTCTTTTGGGCCGCATCGCTTCAGGCGACGTCGGTTCAGGGGCTTGGCAACGGGTGTGAGCATCCGGCGCCCAACAGCGTCAAGGGCATGCCCTTCACGTTACGGTTTCGCCGGTGCATCCGCCCGGTTGGAATCGGTGAGCTGGATGGTCCAGCTCTTCTGCTCGCCGGTATCGACCTCGAAGAAGCCGTTGCGGTCGTAGCCGCGGGCGAGGCAGTCCTCGATCCCCCGGATGGTGAACTCCGAATCGCGCGTGCACATCAGCGAGCGCCCGCTCCATTCGCCGCCGCGGGTGTAGTCGACCGCGAAGACATAATAGAACCGTGCCGCCAGCGCTCCCTTCAGCAGGGTCTCGCAGGCTTTCGGCGCCAGATCCCACCAGCCTTCCGTGACCCAGCCCTGCGGGTCGCGGTAGCCCAGGGAGATTCCGACCTTGCTGCCAGTCTGATTGCAGAGCCGCAGATCCGCCTTCGCGGGGCTCGCACCGAACAGCGCGAGGCCGAGTACCGTGAGAGCCGCGATGCGCTGAGCCGCCGAGACGCGAAACCTAATTGACGAGGATGATGCGGCAATCGTTGACATTGGTACAGGTCGGACCGGGGTTCACGAGGTCGCCGAGGGCCGCGAAGAACGCGGTGGAGTCGTTCTGCTCCAGCATCGCGGCCGGGTCGAGGCCGGCAGCCCGCGCCCGCTCCAGGGTCGTGGGGTCGATCAGGCCGCCGGCCGGATCGGTGGCGAGGCCCCGGCCGCCGTCGGTGCCGTCGGTGTCGGCGCTGATGCCCGAGATGCCGGGCTCTCCCGCGAGCGCCACGGCAAGCGCCATCGCGTATTCCTGATTCGGGCCGCCATTGCCCTCGCCCCGGATGGTGACGGTGAGTTCGCCCCCCGAGATGAGGGCGACGCGCCGCCCCGCCGCCTTGTGGCGCTTCGCCTCCACTGCGTGCTCGGCCGCCACCTCTCGGGCCTCGCCCTCCAGATCGGCGCCCAGCATGACCGGCTCGTAGCCGGCGGCGCGGGCCGCCTCGGCCGCAGCATTCAGGGCATCGATCGGCCGGGCGATGATCCGGTACTCGGCCCGGGCGAAGGCGGGATCGCCGGCCTTCGGCGTCTCGTTGTTGGGATCGTTGAGCAGACGCACCGCCTCCTCGGGCAGCGGGATGCCGCGGCGCTCGCAGATCGCGCGGGCCTCGGCCAGCGTCGACGGATCGGGGACCGTCGGGCCCGAGGCGATCACGGCCGGATCGTCGAAGGGCACGTCCGAGATCGCCAGCGTCAGGATGCGCCGGGCGTTGCGGGCGGCGAGCGCGAGTCGGCCCCCTTTGATCCGCGAGATGTGCTTGCGGACCGTGTTGATTTCACCGATCGGCGCGCCGGAACGCAGCATCGCCCGGGTGATCGCCTGTTTCTCGACGAGCGTCAGGTCGCCGGCCGGGGCGATCCAGTTGGCCGATCCGCCACCCGAGAGCAGAACCAGAACCTCGTCCTCCGGTCCGGCCTCGGTGGCGAGGCGCAGGGCCTCCTTGGTGGCCGCGATGCCGGCTTCGTCGGGAACGGGATGTCCCGCTTCCACCATGTGGATTCCCGGCGCCTCCTGACCGTACCCGTGCCGGGCGACCGCGAGGCCGACGATCCGGTCGTCGCCCAGCCCGTGCTGCTGGCGGTAGAACCGGCTCGCCACCGCGCTCATGCTGCCTGCGGCCTTGCCGGCGGCCAGGATGATCAGCCGGCCCGAACTCGGCGGCGGCAGGTGCGGCGGCAGGTGCGGCGGCAGGGCGAGGTCAGGGTGGGCGGCCCGGATCGCGGCCGTGAGGATCGTATCGAGCAGCGCCCGCTGCTCGCGGATGGCCGACTCGGCGACGGGCGGGACGGTTTCAGTCATGGCGTCGAACGGGCTCCTCTCTCGATCGCGTCGTGCGGTCCCCGCCCGTTTCTTCCGTGGGCGGCGGGCCCGTTTCTTGCCGTGAGCGCACGATCCTTGATAGGTGATCTGCCCGAGCGGCCGCGCGACGGCAAGCGCCATCGGTGCCCCCGCACAGATCTGAAGACCTCGGAGTCCCGTGACCCGTCCGGAGACAGAAACGGCCGCCCAGCCCGCTCATCCCTGCGAGATCCTGCCCGGTGATCCCGCCTGCGGCCTCGTCATCGCTTGCGACCACGCCTCGAACTACGTCCCGCCGGACATGGACCTCGGCGTCCCGGCCTCCGAATTCGCGCGGCACATCGCCTACGATATCGGCGCGGCCGCCGTGACGCGCCGCCTCGCGGCGCAGCTCGACGCGCCCGCGATCCTCACGAATTTCTCCCGGCTCATCATCGACCCCAACCGCGGCCGCGCCGACCCGACCCTGGTGATGCGCCTGTCGGACGGCGCCGTGGTGCCGGGCAACGCCCGGATCGACGAGGCCGGCAAGCAGGCCCGGATCGCCCGCTTCTACGCACCGTTCGACGCGGCCATCGACTCCGCGATCGACGCCGCCCGGACGGCAGGCCGGCCCCCCGTTCTCCTGACCCTGCACAGCTTCACGCCCTACTGGCGCGGCATCGCGCGGCCCTGGCAGGTCGGGATCCTGTACGACCGAGACGAGCGCTTCGCCCGTCCCCTCATCCGCGCCCTGGCGGACGATCCCGCCGGGCTGATTGTCGGCGACAACGAGCCCTACGGCGGCGGTCTGCCGGGCGACACGATCGACCGACACGCCACGGCGCGGGGCCTCGCCAACGCCCTGGTGGAGATCCGCCAGGACCTGATCGCCGGCGAGGATGGCCAGGCCGAGTGGGCCGCGCGCTTCGCCCGCATCCTGCGCCCGCTGCTCGCGGCTTGATCTCCGTCCGCCCAGACCCGAAATCGGTATCGCGCCGCCCGACCCGAAGTGAGTTGCCACCGATGAGCGAGATCGATCCGCGAACCCAGACCGAACTCGAAGCCGCGGTCTTCCGACGGCTGGTGGCGCATCTGCGCAACCGGACCGATGTTCAGAACATCGACCTGATGAACCTCGCGGGGTTTTGCCGGAACTGCCTGTCGAACTGGCTGAAGGACGCGGCCGACGAAAAGGGCGTGCCGCTGACCAAGGACGAGAGCCGCGAGAGCGTCTACGGGATGCCGTACGCGACCTGGAAGGACCGCTACCAGACCGAAGCCAGCCCGGCTCAGGTGGCGGACTTCGCGGCCGCGCAGGCCAAGGATCACTGAGCGTCCGCCGACGCCGGGAGAATCGGCTAAGCTTCCAGTAAGGCCGGCCCCTTAACCACGGGCCAGGGCGCGACCGCGCCGTGCAATCCGGAGAGCCCCATGAACGCCCACTCGATGCCCACCGCCGCAGCCCAGCGGCCCGGCGGCGACGTTTCGTCGGCCGAAGGCGTGGCCGCCGACGAACTGAAACAGTTCATCGAGCGCCTGGAGCGCCTGGAGGAGGAGAAGGCCGGCATCATGGGCGACATCAAGGAGGTGTTCGCCGAACTGAAGGGCCGGGGCTTCGACGCCAAGGCGGTTCGGACGATCCTGCGGATCCGCAAGCAGGATCACAGCGAGCGGCAGGAGCAGGAGGCGATCCTCGAGCTCTACATGCAGGCCCTCGGCATGGCGTAGGCCCCAAGCCGCGCGACGTCGCGCGGTTGAGGACCTCCGCTCCGGTCGCGGCCCCCGGGACAGCCTCCGACCGTGCCGCGCCTTGGCGCGCCCCTCCCCGTGCGGACAAGGGCGCACATAGCGGGGGCGCGTGGGATCGTTTCTTTTCACGACGCCCCGCCCGCCTGCAGCGTCGACCGTCGCAGCTTGGCCGGGGTCACGCGCCCCGGCCCGCCGCGCCTTCAGTGCGGCTCGGCCGAGGCCGATCGGTTCGGGTCGGTCAGGCCGAGGGTGCGTCCGGGATAGCCGGCGGCGTCGAAATAGCGGGCGCCTTCGACGGTCTGATATCTCAAGACCGTGACCTGTCCGGCCGAATCCGGTTCCGACCGCTCCATCCGGACCTCGAAGGCCGGCGTGCTGCCATTCGCCAGCGCCTCGGTCAGGACGCGGCCGACGAGCTTGCCCTTGGCCGGAATGGTCAGGTCGAGAACTCGCGCGATCGTTTGACCGAGATCGGCATTGCTCGCGGGCACCGGGCTCTCAAGTCCGGCGCGGAAGCTGGGACCGGCGGCACCCATGACGTTGCGGGTGTCGGCGCGGGAGAAGCTGCCGTGCATGCCCTGCCCCTGCTGCAGCCCTGTGTCGGCGACCTCGACCCCGCAGGTGGTCGGATCCACGCACCCGGTGGAGAAGCTCCGGAAATTCACCACGATCGCCGGCATCGGCGTCAGGGCCGATCCGTCGAGGGCAATGCTGGAGAGCGGCAGGGTGCCGGGGATCGATCCCAGGGCCGCGCTGACGAACAGGCCGCTGACATAATCCTGGCGGGCGAGGGCTCCCACCACCTTCCGCGCCAGGGCCGGGTCGCCACTCGGCAGATAGACGAGGTCGGAGCCGCCATTGGCTGCCACCACCACGTCGGGCCTCGCCGGATCCGAACCGATCAGGCCGTTGGCCCGGCTCGGGACGTCGTCGGGACCGAGCTTGGCGCCCTTCGCGTCCGGATCGAACAGGCTCAGGCCGAGGTCGTGGGCGAGGTCGATGGCGAGGAAGCCCGGCGGCAGCTGGCGGCTCGGGACGCCCTTGTAGGCCTGCTTCGCCGAGAAGCTCGTCGCGCTCTCCTTCGAGATGGTGGAGAAGCCATGATCCGACGTGAGGATCACGTCGGTCGTGTCCGCCAGTCCCTGCTCCTGAAGGGCGGCGAGCAGGGCCGCGAGGTTCGCATCGGCATTGCGGATGGCCGCAAGGCTCGTCGGCCCGTTGATGCCGGGAACCAGCTGGCCGAGGCTGTCGCCCTGGTTATGCTGCGTCCCATCCGGGTCTCGCGACCAGAACACCAGCACGAACGGCTTCCCGCGGGCTTTGAACAGCGGCAGCACGGCCCGGGTCGCCACGGCCGTGAAGTAGGTCTGTTGCTCGACGTTGGCCACGACCGTGCCCGCCGTGGCCGCGGTCCCGGCCTGTCCATTGGCGCCGCGGCTCGGCGCCTGAGCCGGAAGCCCCGCTTCGGATAGGCGGGCACGAAGGCCGTCGTCGAGCGGCACGCCGCCCGCCCGTCCCGTGCTGTCGTCGATCAGGATGGTGTCCAGGCCCGATCGTGCCGTGTGGTCGAAGACCAGCGACGGCCCCAGCTTGCCGATGCTTGCCGTAGACAACCCCTTGGCGTGGGCCGCGCGCAGAATCGTCTCCTCGTTGAGGTAGTTGCCGGCGAAGTGCGCATCGACGTCGCCGAGGACCGGGTCGCTCTCGAGAAACGGGGTCAGGCTCTCGCCCGCGCCCGGCACGGGGAACGCGGTGTAGATCGTGTTGCCGAACTGGCCGGTGTCGCCGAGCAGATGCCCGGTGGCCATCGCGGTGGCGTTGGGCATCGTGAAGGTCGGGAACAGGGAATGCGTGTTGGTGAAGCGCACGCCGGCCTTCATGAGCCGATCCATGGCGGGCGCGTTCGCCGCGTTCACCATCCCGTCGCGCAGGCCGTCGGCCACGAACAGGACGACGTTGCGCGGTCGCGGCTCGGCCTTGGCCGAGCTGGCGAGGACGAACCCGACCAGACAGGAAACAATGAGACGCCGCATCCCGAATCTCCAAGTGATCCAAGACGCGGCGTGAACCTGGAACGTTACAATCGTGTGATGGCGACGAACGTAGTCGCCCCGTGGCAACCTGCGCCTCTCCGATGCGGAGCGGCGCAGGATTTCAGGCGGCGCGCTTGGACCGGTTCAGGAGCTTCCGGTTCACGAGAACCTCGGCGATCTGCACGGCATTCAGCGCGGCGCCCTTGCGCAGATTGTCCGACACGCACCAGAAGTTCAGGCCGTTCTCGATGGTCGCGTCCTCACGGATGCGCGAGATGTAGGTCGCGTCCTCGCCGGCGGCCTCGTGGGGCGTCATGTAGCCGCCGTTCTCCCGCTTATCGATCACCAGCACGCCCGGTGCGGAGCGCAGGATCTCGGTGGCCTTCTCCGCTGAGAGCGGACGCTCGAACTCGACGTTGACCGCCTCCGCATGCCCGATGAACACCGGAACGCGCACGGCAGTGGCGGTCAGCTTGATCTTTGGATCGAGCATCTTCTTGGTCTCGGCGACCATCTTCCATTCTTCCTTCGTGTAGCCATCCTCCATGAACACGTCGATGTGGGGGATGACATTGAAGGCGATGCGCTTGGTGAACTTGCCGCCCTGCTTGATCTCACCGGCGGTGAAGACCGCGCGGGTCTGCTGGAACAGCTCGTCCATTGCCTCCTTGCCGGCGCCGGAGACCGACTGGTAGGTCGAGACCACGACGCGCTTGATGGTCGCCGCCTCGTGGAGCGGCTTCAGCGCGACGACCAGCTGCGCGGTCGAGCAGTTCGGGTTGGCGATGATGTTGCGCTTGGTGAAGCCCACGACCGCGTCGGCATTCACTTCAGGCACGATCAGCGGCACGTCGGCGTCGTAGCGGAACGCCGACGAGTTATCGATCACGACGCAGCCCTGCTGGGCGATGCGCGGCGACCACTCCTTCGACGCCTCGCCGCCGGCCGACATCAGGCAGATGTCGGTGTCGGAGAAGTCGTAGGTGTCGAGCGTTTTGACCTTGAGCGTCTTGTCGCCGTAGGACACTTCCTGACCCTGGCTGCGGCGCGAAGCCAGCGCCACGACCTCGTCGGCGGGGAATGCCCGCTCGGCCAGGATATCGAGCATTTCGCGGCCCACGTTGCCCGTGGCGCCGACGACGGCGACCTTGTAACCCATCTCTCGTCTCCGCGCGGAAAACCCCGACCGATCCGGGTGCCGCGCTCCTGCCAGCAAAATCGGCCGAAGGATCCTTCGTACCGGACTGCGCCCGACGGACGGGCGCGGCCTCAGAACCCGTCCTCACCGGAGGTGGGCATGGCGGCCGCGTCGAGCAAGGCGCGCCTGGGCGCGTGCTGTCAAGGCCGGCGGCGGCGCAACGATCGATTCACCCTGCGCGGTGGAATCCGCGGGCGAACCGCCGACGGGATAAGGGAATTCAATCCTCCTCCGCGACGATGGCAGAGCCCCTTCGAGGTTCGCCGTCCAGATGGAGCACGATGCTGACCGGAACCGCACACGCCGTTGATCGGATCGGAGCCGACATGCCGATCGGCCGGCTGGCCCGGTCGCCCGGCGCCCTCGGCCTGCGCCTTGCGCTCGCCTCGGCCGTGATCGCGCTGCTGTGTGTCTGCGCCCGTCTGCCGGCCAAGATCCCCGGAACCGGCGTCGCCGCCGAAGCCGCCTTCGTGCCTTCGATGCCGGCCTCGCCGGCGGCGCCAGCGGCTCACATTGCCCTGTTCGATCTTTCGACGGGCGGACCCGAGCCGGTCCACGCCGCCGCTCATGTCGATGCCCGCACAGGTCTGCGGGAAGATACGCTGAGCCGCGGCGACGTCGCGGCGATCGAGGCACCCGCGCTGCGCGTGACCCTTACGCGCGGGACCATCTCGGGCGTGGAGCCAACGCTCTTCGTCCTGATGGCCCGGCGCGCCGCGAACGGCCCGGCACTCGACCGACCGGCTCTCTCGATCGTGCGGACCGGATCACGCGGCCAGATCCGCACCAAGCTCGGCGCGGTCGAGACCCTGGAAGTGACGTTCGGCGGCCAGACGCCGCGGACCTGTCTGGGTTTCGTCACCCGGGACGCACCGTACCGGCTCGATGGCTGGCTCTGCGCCCCCCTGGGGCACCCGCCGGAAGCCCAGACTCTGGGGTGCATGCTCGACGGACTGAGACTCGTCGACCTGGCCGACCCGGATACGACGGCGGCGTTCGCGGATCCCCCGAGCCAGGCGAACGCATGCCCGTCGTCGACCGGCAGGGTCGAGACCTCCGGCCGGACAGGATCGGTAATCCCACGATCGCGAAATAAAAAATGAGGCCACAGTGTGGCAAATCGCACAAGCTCAGCCATAAGGGCGGAACAACAGCCTCGCCCAAGCGTCTTCTCGTCAAAGGCGGCGAACTGTTAAGTTTCGGTCGCCATACTGATGGCACTCACAGACAAGGTTGGTCATGCGCTCGCTTAAGATCGCCCTTCTCGGCATCGTCGCCGCAACCGGTCTCGGCGCTCTGGCTTCCGCGCCTGCCGTGGCGCAGGATGGCTACGTCCCCGGCCCGATCTACCGGGTCAGCCGTCCCCTGCCGATCCGCGTTCGCCCGCGCAGCTGGCTGGACGCCGGCAACGTGCCGCTGACCTCGAATGTTCCGGGCGCCGGCGGCTCGCGCAATCCGGCCCTGAACCCCTACATGATCGCCGCCTCCAACCAGCTGACCCCGCCCTACGGCCCGTCCGATCGCTACGGCCGCGGGATCCTCCCGGACCCGATCACGAACGGACCATTCATTGGCGCCCGCTCGTCGGCGATCCGCAACGTCGATCTCTCCTTCGTCGACCGACTGGATCCGACGTCGCCGCTGTACGGGCGCCCCTACTAAGCGCCACTTTCGAATGCGAGACCGTCGTAGAACGCGGGCCTTCGGGTCCGCGCTTTTCGTTTGCCCGGCGTCCTGCCCCGACCTTCACCCGCGTGCGTAATCCTGTATGCCAAGCGACGCGGTGGCGCGCGGGCTGCCGAGGCCGGGCTCTGTTCCATGACGTCGTTCGACTGGGTCACCGGTTATCCGTCGCTGCGCATGCCGATGTTCGGACGCAACTGCGTGGCGACCTCGCACGCGCTGGCGGCCCAGGCTGGCATCCAGATGCTCCAGGCGGGCGGAAACGCGGTGGATGCGGCGATCGCCACGGCGGCCGCCAAGACGGTGACCGAACCGTGCAGCAACGGCCTGGGCTCGGACGCGTTCTGCATCCTGTGGGACGGTAAGGCACTGCACGGCCTCAACGCCTCGGGCGGAGCACCCGTCGCCTGGACGCCGGACTACTTCCTCCGGAAATACGGCCCGGCCGAGCGGCCGCCGATGCGCGGCTGGGATTCCGTCACCGTGCCCGGCGCCGTCGCCGCGTGGGCCGCGCTGAGCGAACGCTTCGGCCGCCTTCCCTTCGCCGACCTGATGCAGCCGGCCATCCGCATCGCCGAGCGGGGGTATCTCGCGCCGGTGGTCGTGCAGCAGAAATGGGCGGCTGCCGCCCGCATCGAAGCGATCACGCGCCAGCCGGGCTTCGCGGACTTCTTCCTGCCCCGAGGCCGAGCACCCGACGTCGGCGAACTGGTGACCTTCCGGGGTGCCGAGAAGACCCTGCGGCTGATCGGCGAGACCAAAGGCGAGGCCTTCTACCGGGGCGAGATCGCCGAGGCGATCGCCGCCCACGCGCAGGCCCATGGCGGCGCCATGACGGCGGCCGACCTCGCCGCATACCGCCCCGAATGGGTGACGCCGACCGCCAAGGACTATCACGGCTATACGCTGCACGAGATCCCGCCGAACGGGCAGGGCATCGCGGCGCAGATCGCCCTGGGCATCCTGGAGCAGTTCGACCTCGGCAACCTGCCGGTGGACGGGCCGGAGGCGCAGCACCTCCAGATCGAGGCGATGAAGCTGGCCTTCAGTGACACCTACCGTTACGTGGCTGACCCCCGCGGCATGGCGGTAACGCCGGAGTCGATGCTCGATCCCGCCTACCTCGCGGATCGCGCCAGGCTGATCGACCCGAACCGTGCCCAGGTCTTCGGCCCCGGCAAGCCGCCCGCCGGCGGCACGATCTACCTCACCGCGGCCGACGAATCCGGCATGATGGTGAGCTTCATCCAATCGAACTTCATGGGCTTCGGCTCGGGCGTCGTCGTGCCGGGTTGGGGGATCTCCCTGCAGAACCGCGGCTACGGCTTCGTGCTCGATCCGGAGAGCCCCAACGTCGTCGCGCCGGGCAAGCGCCCGTTCCACACCATCATTCCGGGCTTCCTCACGAAGGACGGCGCGCCCGTGATGAGCTTCGGGGTGATGGGCGGCAACATGCAGCCGCAGGGGCATGTCCAGACGCTCGTCCGGATGCTCGATCACGGGCAGAATCCGCAGGCGGCCTGCGATGCGCCGCGGTGGCGGGTCAACGAGGGCCTCGACATCAACGTCGAGGCGTCGATGCCTGCCGCCACCGTCGATCGGCTGAAGGCGCTCGGCCACCAGCTGGACGTGATCGAGGACAGCTACCAGGATTTCGGCGCCGGCCAGTTCATCTGGCGGATGGGCGACCCCGCCATCGAGGGCTACGTCGCGGCCAGCGATCCGCGCCGCGACGGACAGGCGGTCGTGTGGTGAGACGCTACTTTACCTGGATGCTGTCCACGATCGAGCGGAACTTGGACAGGACGCCCTCCCGCTGATCCTGGCGGACGACACCCAGGGCGCGCAGATAGCCGTCCGGCGCGAAGCGGATGGTCTGCGAGACCACCACCGGCACGTTGGTCGGCTGATCGACGGCGCGGGCCACGATCTCGTGCCAGTCGACGCCGTTCGACCGATAGCTCTGTGCCCGCTCGATGACGAAGTCCTTCAACGTCTGGTTCGACGCGAGGGCGGCGCGGGCGAAACCGTCGCGTTGATCGGCCGAGGGCGGCTGCTGCACCGCCTGCGCGAGCACGAGGATCGGCTGCTCCAGATTCTGCATCTGGTCCTTAGGGCCTTTGGTGAGCAGGACCGAGTTGCCGGCCAGGACGCGCACCGGCCGGAAGCCGGCCATGTCGGCGATGCGGAACGGCAGGGCGTCCACCTGCTCGGTCAGGCTCAGGGCGGGGCGGAGGGTGACGCCGGTCACCATCTTGCGCATCGTCGCCTCGGTCTCCGCGTCGGGCAGAGCCTGGGCAATGATCAGCCCGGTCACGCTCGGCGCGCCGACCACCAGGATCCACTTCCGAACGGCCGGGGCGGAAGTGTTGGGATCGGCGGGCTGCTCGCCGGTGAAGAGCATGCCCTCGTTGTCGCCGATCTTGATCTCCTCACGCTTCTCGACCGCGAAGCCCTGGCTCAGAAGGTTGGCGTCGGTGAATCCGCTGACCAGTTCCGCGAAGGCATTGGGCGGCAGCTCCACCACCGACAGCGTCGCACCGCCCTCCTTCCGTTCGAAGCCCGAGAAGCGGCGGGACACCGACATGTCGGCGGGCGGATCGAAGCCGAAACGCGAGCCCGGGGGGAAGACGGGATCGTCGGCACGGGCGAAGGAACCGAGGCTGGCCACCAGCGCGGCTGCGCAGAGAACCCGTCCGAGACGCGGCGTCAGGGTGCGCATCAGCATCGAAAACCGGTTCTCCTCGTGGCCCCAACTTGGGGTTGGCGCGAACGCGATGGGTCTGCCCGGCGACCTGTTCTGTCAAGCCGGTAACGCGGCGCGCCTGCGTTCACGATGAAGGGAAGCCGCGAGCCCGGCGGCGTAGGCGCGGAGATTCCACAACGAGACGGTGGAGCCGAGGAAGTCTTGGCCCGGCAGGGTCGTCCGGAAGGCGTCCAGATCCCGGGTGTGGACGAGCCGGCTGCCCACGATGAGCGCGGCGGCCGCAACGAAGCCGGGGATCGCCACTGCGCCGCCGCGCTCGTCCAAGAACGCGGCCGGATCCCGGTCCGGGTCCCGTTCGGGCGTCATGGCGAGGCCGGCACCGTGACGCGCCGCAGCGTGAGATTGCAGCGGCCGCCCGGCAGCAGGAAAGCGGGTTCGTCCGCCGCCGCCAGAAGGTCGCCGTCCGGGTAGAGCCGGTCGATGCCGTGGAAGATCAGTCGCGAGGCGCCACCCATCACCAGGGCGTCGCCGGGCTGCAGCCGGACCGAGCGGGTCGGGTCCGACCGGCTCAGGCCGCCATAACGGAACAGGGCCGCCGCGCCGAGGGACAGCGACAGCACCGGCGCGGTCAGATCCGCCTCGTCGCGATCCTGGTGGAGGCCCATGCGGGTGCCCGGCGCGTAGAGGTTGATGAGGCAGGCTTCCGGCGGCGCCGAATAGGCCGCGAGCGCCGCCCAGGCCGCACGGGCGGTCGGCGGCAGGGCCGGCCAGGGCCGCCCGGTCTCGGGATGGTCCGGCTGGTAGCGGTAGCCCGCGACGTCCGAGACCCAGCCCAGGGATCCGGCATTGGACATCCGCACCGAGAACGGCTTGTTGGTGCGGGGCATCTTCGGCGTGACGGGCGGCGCCTCGGCGAGGACCGCAGCGATCTCGCCGGCGAGCCGGGTACGGGCGGCCGCGTCGAGGAAGCCGGGATGGTGGATCAGCCCCGGGGCGAGTTCCGTCGCCACTCAGCGTGCCCCGTCGGCATCCTGCTCCAGTACGGTCTTCGACGCGACCGTGGTCTCGTCGTTCAGGCGGTAGACCAGCGGCACTCCGGTACGGATCTGGAGATCCGGCACCTGCGTCTCGTCGAGACGGTCGAGAACCATCACCAGGGCGCGCAGCGAATTCCCGTGCGCGGCCACCAGGACCCGCTGGCCGGCCATCACCCGGGGCAGGATCGCCGTGATGAAGAAGGGGAGCACCCGCGCGGCGGTATCCTTCAGGCTCTCGCCGCCGGGCGGCCGCACGTCGTAGGACCGCCGCCAAGCGTGGACCTGCGCATCCCCCCAGCGGGCGCGGGCATCGTCCTTGTTGAGCCCCGAGAGGTCACCGTAGTCACGCTCGTTGAGCGCGCGATCGCGAAGGACCGGAATGGCCTCGCCGCCAATCTCCTCCAGGATCAGCGAGCAGGTCCGCTGCGCCCGAACGAGTTCCGACGTGAACGCCGCGTCGAAGCCGTAGCCCTTCCCCTTGAGGCCCCGGCCGGCCGCGCGGGCCTCGGCCACACCCTGGTCGGTCAGGTCCGGGTCGCGCCAGCCCGTGAAGACGTTCTTCAGGTTCCATTCGCTCTGGCCGTGCCGAACGAGCACCAAGAGGCGCTCCCGGGTCCCCATCGGGGCGCTCACAGGCCGAGCACGTCCGCCATGGCGTAGAGCCCCGGCGGCTTGGGATGGGCCCACAACGCCGCCTTGACGGCGCCCGCGGCGAACAGGCCGCGGTCGGCGGCGTGATGGGTGATCGTCAGGCTCTCACCGGCACCGGCGAAGATGACGCTGTGATCGCCGACGACGCTGCCGCCCCGGAGCGTGGCGAAGCCGATGTCACCGGGCCGGCGGGCGCCGGTGTGACCGTCACGGGTCGAGACGCGGACCGTCTTGAGGTCGACACCGCGGCCCTCCGCGGCCGCCTCGCCCAGCATCAGCGCCGTGCCGGACGGGGCATCCACCTTCATGCGGTGGTGCATCTCGCAGATCTCGATGTCGAACTCGTCGCCGAGGGACTTGGCGACCCGTCGGACCAGTTCGCTCATCAGGTTGATGCCGAGGGACATGTTGCCCGACTGCACGATCCGCGCGTGGTAGGAGGCGGCTTTCAGCTTCGCGAAATCCTCCTCGGACAGGCCGGTCGTGCCGACGACGTGAACGATGCGGGCCTGAGCGGCGAGTTCCGCAAACGCCACCGTTGCAGCCGGCGCCGTGAAATCGAGGACGCCGTCGGCAGCCGCGAAGGCCGTGAGCGCATCGTCGGTCACCGGCACGTCGAGGGGCGACAGACCGGCGAGCGTGCCGGCATCCTGTCCGAGGGCCGGCGAGCCCGCGCGCTCGATCGCCGCGGAGAGCGTACAGCCTTCGGATTGCGCCACCGCGCGGATCAGCATCCGCCCCATGCGCCCGTCAGCGCCGACCACGACCAGCCGCATTCCGGTTCCCAGTCCCATCCCGCTGTCAGTGAATACCCGGCCGCGACGGCCGGGCTCGTCCACGCTGCCTGCCGGGCTCCCGGTCCGCCGGGGAGGCGGGAGCCCGATCGACGTTACTCCTTCTCCGGAGCAATCTGCTCAAGGCCACCGATGTGCTTCTGGGCGTAGAGCGGCAGGCCGATCTGCTTGATCAGTTCAAGCTGCGTCTCGAGGAAATCGATGTGACCTTCCTCGTCCTCGGCCAGATCCTCGAACAGGCGCTTCGAGACGCGGTCGTTGATCGAATCGCAGTACTTCGCGGCCTCGAGGTAGAGGCTGCGGGCCTCGTTCTCGGCGGCGAGATCGGAATCGAGGATCTCCTGCACGTTCTGGCCGATCCGCAGCGGGTCGAGCTCCTGCAGGTTCGGGAACCCGTCGAGGAACAGGATCCGGTCGATGAACCGGTCGGCGTGGTTCATCTCCTCGATCGATTCCTTGCGCCAGAACTTCGCCAGCTCGACGTAGCCCCAGTCATTGAGCATGCGGAAATGCAGCCAGTACTGGCTGACCGCCGTCAACTCGCTGCGCAAGCCGCGGTTGAGATACTCGATGACCTTGGTGTCGCCCTTCATGCCCCCGTACTCCTTACCGTGTTTTCAGGCGGGGGGCAGAAGCATCAGGCCGCGACTCCCTCATCCGCAATCTG
The DNA here is from genome assembly GCF_054049775.1 of Methylobacterium sp. P5_C11. Lineage (NCBI taxonomy): Bacteria > Pseudomonadati > Pseudomonadota > Alphaproteobacteria > Hyphomicrobiales > Methylobacteriaceae > Methylobacterium > Methylobacterium sp. P5_C11. The sequence continues at coordinate 86,064 of NZ_JBFULS010000008.1, forward strand.
GAACTTCACCAAACTGCAGGCGCTCGCGCAAGTCGTCGTGCAGGCATGGCTGCCCTCCACATGCGACGCTTCGCCCAGGGCATTCTGCATGATCGAACGGATCGTCCGGGCGCAGCGCCCGCATTTCGGGCTGCAGCCCAGGCAAGCATAAACCTGGGCGGGGGTCCTGGGGCATCCGGGACCGGGCGCAAGGCAGCTGCGGACAGCGCCGTCCGATAAGACGTTACAAGAACAGACGATCATGCGCGCCGCAAATCCCGTCATCCCCGCGTCCAGAAGGGTCGTCTATGACCCCTCTGGGTACTCGCGGCAGTTTAGAAGAATTGAAAACTAGCTGGCTTTTCAATGCTTTATTGGCCGCGGTCGACATGGCACCGCGGCCTTCGCGGGTCAAGGGCAGCCGATTCAACCGTGCCCCAACTGTTTTGTTGGGTGTCAGCGGGCGAGTTCGCGCAGGCCGAGCCGGATCAGCACTTTGGCCTCGGCGCCCTCCCCTGCGGCCTTGACGGCCGCGGTGATGGCGGCGGCCGCCTGGACCTGCGGGTAGCCGAGATTGATCAGGGCCGAGACGGCGTCGGCCACTGGCTGAGGCGCCGCGCCCTCTGCGACGGCGCCCGCCAGCGCGACCAGCGCCGGATCGAGCGGCGCGAAGGCCGGAGCCTTGTCCTTCAGCTCGGCCGCCAGCCGAGCCGCCAGCCGCGGTCCGACGCCGGGAGCCCGGCTGATCGCGCCCTTGTCGCCGGTGGCGATCGCGCCCGCCAAGGCGTCGGGTTCCAGCACCGACAGCACGCCGAGCGCGACCCGTGCGCCGACGCCCTGCACGGTCTGGAGCAGGCGGAACCACTCCCGCTCGGCATCCGAGCGGAAACCGTAGAGCCGGATCATATCCTCGCGGACATGCGTCTCGATCGACAGCTCTGCGGGCTCGCCGACCTTGGGCATGCGCTGCAGCGTCCGCGCCGAGCAATGCGCGATGTAGCCGACCCCGGAGACGTCGAGGATCACGAAGTCCTCGCCGAACGAATCCACGACGCCCCTGAGCTTGCCGATCATGCCACGCCTGCCGCTGTCGCGGGATGCCTACAGAAGCGCGGCGCCCTCCGCCAGACATGCTTGAGCGCGCGGGACGTTCATGAAACTACGGGCGCTGCGTCGGCCGAGCTTGGCCGGGCCTTGGGGGATGACCATGCGCGCGCCACTTCTCGCCCTGATCGGCCTGCTGAGCGTCGGTTCAGCCCGGGCGGCGGACGATCCGGCCGCTTCGGTGGCGCCCAGTGCAGACCCGACCCAGGTGCGGCCGGGCACCTACGTGCTCGATCCGGATCACGGGAAGATCACGTGGTCGGTCTCGCATCTCGGCTACTCGACCTATTACGGTCAGTTCACCGGCGTGGCGGGCAAACTCGAGCTCGATCCGAAGGCCCCCGAGAAGAGCCGACTGGAGGTGAGCGTGCCCCTGGGCGGCGTGATCACCGGCAGCCAGCGGCTGAACGAGCACCTTGCGGCGCCCGACTTCTTCGATACGGTCAAGTTTCCGACCGCTACGTTCACGGCCACCAAGGTCGAACCCACCAGCCCGACCACGGCTCGGATCACGGGCGATCTGAACCTGCGCGGCGCCGTCCGGCCCTTCGCGATCGACGCGACCTTCAATCAGGCCGGCATCCATCCGGTGGATCAGCGCTATACGGTGGGCTTTGACGGACGGGCGGTCATCAAGCGCTCCGAATTCGGCATCAACGCCTATCTGCCGCAGCTCGGTGACGAGGTGAGCCTGCGCATCGAGGGCGAGTTCAAGGCCGCGCCCTGACCGAACCGGTGACGCCCTGCAAAGCCGGGTGTCGCCAGCCGCCGTCGCGGCACCGCAGCAGAAGGATGGCCAGGCATGACCAAGCTCGTCGTCGGCGGCGCCCAGATGGGTCCGATCCAGCGGGGCGACGGCCGCGACGCCGTCGTCGCCCGGATGATCGCCCTGCTTGAGCGGGCCGCGGCCGCGGGCGTCGAGATGCTGGTGTATCCCGAGCTGGCGCTGACCACCTTCTTCCCGCGCTGGTACATGGCGGATCTCGCCGAGGCCGACCGGTACTTCGAGCGCGCCATGCCGAATGCCGCCACGGCTCCCCTCTTCGACCGGGCACGGGACCTGCGGATCGCGATCTCCTTCGGCTACGCCGAGCTGACGCCGGAGGGCCGGCGCTTCAACACCGCGATCCTGACCGACCGGGCGGGCCGGATCATCGGCACCTACCGGAAGATCCACCTGCCGGGGCACAGCGACTACGATCCGGAGCGGACGCACCAGCACCTGGAGAAGCGCTACTTCGAGCCCGGCGATCTCGGCTTCCCGGTCTGGCGCAACGAGGGCGTCGTGATGGGCATGGCGATCTGCAACGATCGGCGCTGGCCCGAGACCTATCGGTGCCTCGGTCTGCAGGGCGTCGAGCTGGTCATGATCGGCTACAACACTCCGTCGGTGAACAGCCAGAACGGCGCCGAGGGGCTGGCGAAACGCCTGTTTCACTCCGACCTGTCGCTCCAGGCGGGCGCCTACCAGAACGCGACCTACGTGATCGGGGTCGCGAAGGCCGGCCTCGAGGACGGACATCCGCTGATGGGGGGCTCGATCATCGTCGATCCCGACGGCGTCGTGATCGCCAGGGCCGAGACGGAGGACGACGAGCTGATCACGGCGTCCTGCGACTTTGCCGCCTGCGCATTCGGCAAGAGCACGATCTTCGACTTCGCCCGGCATCGCCGCCCCGAGCATTACGGGCGCATCACCGCGCAGGTCGGCACCACCGTGGAGGTTTGAGCCGTGCGGAAGCCCAGTGTCCTCGGGACGATCCTGGCCCTGGCCGTCACCGGGTCGGTCTGCGCCCAGGCTCCGGCGCCGGCCCAGCCGACCGCGCCTGCGGCCGCGACCTCGCCCCTGGACAATTACGCGGCGGCGGCGGCCACCACCATCATCGCCGAGCAGGCGTGTCCCGGCGTCCAGGTGCGGGCCGGACAGCTCACCACGCTCCGTCTCGCCGCGCGCGTGAATGCCAGCCAGGAACCCATGTTGCAGGAGAAGCTGCGGACCCGCGCCACGCAGGTGCGCCAGCAGCTCGCGGCGGACGGCCGCGAGGCCTGGTGCACCGCGGCGCTGGCGTCGTTCGGCCCGGAGGGTACCGTCGCCAAGGGAATCCTGGCGACCGGCGCGCCGATCCGATGATCCGGCCGCGCACCACTGCTCGCCCGCGCCGCACGGCCTCAAGGATTGACAGGATGCAGCCACCCCCGTAGTGACCCCGCATGGCGCGCGGCCTCATTCGGGGTCCGCGCGTTTCGCGTTGTCCGGGCTCCAGCCCGTGCAATGACTTCAAACAAGAAGCCGGTCCAGGGGCAGCCGCCCCGGAGGCCGTTCGAGAACACGAGAGAACGATGTTCGCAGTCATTAAGACGGGTGGTAAGCAGTACCGCGTCGCCGCCAACGACACCATCACCATCGCCACTCTGGCGGGCGAGGCCGGCGAGGCCGTGACCTTCGGCGAGGTCCTCCTGTTCGCCGACGGCGCAGGCGCGACCCAGGTCGGTGCCCCGACCCTGTCGGGCATCAGCGTCACCGGCGAGATCGTGCGCCACGGCCGCGACAAGAAGGTCATCGCCTTCAAGAAGCGCCGCCGGCAGAACTCGCGCCGGAAGCGCGGCCACCGGCAGGACCACACGGTCGTGCGCATCACCGGCATTTCGGCCTGACGCACGTCAGACGCTGGGCGCGTCAGGGTCCCTGAGGACCTGATCCGCGACCGCATCAAACCCATCAGAATTCGGAGTTCATCCCATGGCACACAAAAAGGCAGGCGGCTCGTCCCGCAACGGTCGCGATTCGGAAGGCCGGCGCCTCGGCGTTAAGAAGTTCGGCGCGGAAGCTGTGATTCCGGGCAACATTATCGTGCGTCAGCGCGGCACCAAATGGCATCCCGGCGCCAATGTCGGCATGGGTAAGGACCACACGCTCTTCGCGCTGGTACCGGGCCATGTCCGCTTCGAGACGCGCCGCGGGCGCGCCTTCGTGGCCGTAGCGCCGCTGGCCGAGGCCGCGGAATAACAGGCGGGCGCCCAAGCGGCGAAGCTGGCGTCCCGCCCGGTGTCCCACACCGGACCGGAGACGTCGTTCCCGAGCCCCTGACGGGCCGGTTCGGACGGAACACCGGGGAGGATGGGACGCCATCCTCCCCTTCGTCGTCTTGAGGCGGTGCCCCGGAGCCGGGAACGCCGCCCTGCGAGGGCACGATGTTCCCCGATCTGACCCGTGATGACGTCTTCCGCATCGAGACCCGGCGGCTGTGGCTGCGTTGGCCCACTGCCAAGGACCGGGCCGCGATCCTGAATCTCGCCGGCGATCCCTCCGTCGCCGCGATGCTGGCACGGGTTCCGAACCCGCTCCCAGCCCCGGTTGTGGATGCCTTCCTGCTCCAGGCCCGTGCCGGGAACGCCGCCGGAACCGGCCTGACCCTCGCCCTGGCGCTGCGCGCAGCGCCGGCGAAGTTGATCGGAATCGTCAGCATCCACGATGGGATCGGCGCGGTGCCCGAACTCGGCTATTGGCTCGGTCAGCCCTTCTGGGGCAACGGGCTGATGCGCGAGGGGGTCTCAGCGCTCTGCCACGCGTTCTTCGCATACGCCGGCGGAGAGGAGCTCGCCGCGTCGGCGCGGACCGTCAATCCGGCATCCCGGCGCGTTCTGGAGGCGTGCGGTTTCCAGCAGTCCGGCACGGGGACCCGGGATTTTCCGGCGCGAGGCGAGGCATTGCCCGTGGATCTGTTCCGACTGGAGCGGCGACAGTGGCTGATGTCGGTTTCCGAGCCGGCTGAGACGCCGGCCATGACAGAAGCCATGACACGGGCCGCCTGAGGCGGTCAGGCGGGGCCGGCGGTTGCCGGCGACCGCCGACTGGATGATGGTGCGGGTCGCGGATCCGCACCCGATTAGGGATTCGAGCCGTGAAGTTCCTCGACGAAGCCAAGGTCTATGTCCGCTCCGGTGACGGCGGTCCCGGCTGCGTCTCGTTCCGGCGGGAAAAGTTCATCGAGTTCGGCGGCCCGAACGGCGGCGACGGCGGACGCGGCGGCGATGTCTGGGTGGAGTGCGTCGAGGGGCTCAACACCCTGATCGACTACCGCTACCAGCAGCACTTCAAGGCCAAGAAGGGCGAGCACGGCATGGGCTCGAACTGCCACGGCGCCAACGGCTCCGACACGGTTTTGAAGGTTCCTGCCGGCACGCAGATCTTCGCCGAAGATGGCGAGACCCTGCTCGCCGACCTGACCGAGGTCGGACAGAGGATCCGCCTCGCGAAGGGCGGCAACGGCGGCTTCGGCAACGCCTATTTCACGACCTCGACCAACCGCGCCCCGAAGCACGCCAATCCCGGCCTGGAAGGCCAGGAGATGTGGATCTGGCTGCGGCTCAAGCTGATCGCCGATGCCGGCCTTGTCGGGTTGCCGAACGCCGGCAAATCGACCTTCCTGGCGAGCGTCACGGCGGCCAAGCCCAAGATCGCCGACTATCCGTTCACGACCCTGCACCCCGGCCTCGGGGTCGTGCGCTCGGATGGGCGCGAATTCGTACTCGCCGATATCCCCGGTCTGATCGAGGGCGCCCATGAGGGCGTCGGGCTCGGAGACCGATTCCTCGCCCATGTCGAGCGCTGCCGCGTGCTGCTGCATCTCGTGGACGGCACGAGCGAGCATTCCGGCAAGACCTACAAGCTGGTCCGCGGCGAGATCGAGGCCTACGGCAACGGTCTCGCCGAGAAGCCCGAGGTCGTGGCACTCTCCAAGGCCGATGCCCTCGATGCCGAGACGCTCAAGAGTCAGGTGGCCAAGCTGAAGCGCGCGGCCGGTCGCGCGCCGCTGGTCCTGTCCTCGGCGAGCCGCAAGGGCGTGCCAGAGGCGCTTCGGGCGCTCCAGGCCGAAATCGACGCCAGCGCGGAGGCGGAGCGGCAGCCGGTGGCGGCTTGGCAACCGTGACCAGGATGCCTCTGCCGGGGCGTCAGGCGCGCGTTCGAGGTCGCTGAGACGTCCGCGGCTTCGAGGCCGGCCGGCGCGAGATCGCGGCCTGCACCCGTGTGTCCGGGCGGCTGTTCAAGGGTCTGCTCTTCGTTCAAACCGCTCCTGTCGGCGCGCCTCTGCTAGAAACATGATCCCTGCCCTCGAAGAATTCCGCCGCGTGGTCATCAAGGTCGGCTCGGCCCTCTTGGTGGACCGAGCCGCCGGCCGCTTGCGGCACGCCTGGCTCGCGGCCCTGGCCGAAGACATCGCCGAGCTGCACGCGCGCGGCGTCGATGTTCTCGTCGTGTCATCGGGAAGCATCGCCCTGGGCCGGACGGTGCTCGGGCTGCCGCCCGGCGCCCTGCGCCTGGAGGAGAGCCAGGGCGCGGCCTCGGTGGGTCAGATCACCCTGGCGCGACACTGGGCCGAAGCGCTAGGCCATCACGGGATCGTCGCCGGGCAGATCCTGGTGACGCCCCAGGACACCGAAGAGCGCCGCCGCTACCTCAACGCCCGGGCGACCGTCCTGAAGCTCCTCGAGATGCGCGCAGTGCCGGTGGTCAACGAGAACGACACGGTGGCGACCTCCGAGATCCGCTACGGCGACAACGACCGGCTCGCCGCGCGGGTCGCCACCATGATCGACGCCGACGTACTGGTCCTTTTCTCGGACATCGACGGACTTTACACAGCGCCGCCTCAGAGCGATCCGGAGGCCCGCCACCTCGCCGTAGTCGAGCGCATCACGCCCGAGATCGAGGCCATGGCCGGCGGCCCGGCCTCCGAGCTGTCGCGGGGTGGCATGCGCACCAAGGTCGAGGCGGCCAAGATCGCGGCCTCCGGAGGCACGCACCTCGTGATCGCCGACGGACGCGGAAAGAACCCGCTGAAGGCCGTGCGGGAGGGCGCGCGCTGCACGTGGTTCCTGTCCGGCTCCACCCCCACAGCGGCCCGGAAGACCTGGATCGCGGGCTCGCTGGAGCCGCGGGGCACCCTCACGATCGACACGGGCGCCCTGCAGGCCCTGCGCAGCGGAGCCAGCCTGCTCCCGGTCGGTGTCCGGGCGATCGAGGGCAACTTCTCGCGCGGCGACGCCGTGATGATCCGGGATCCTGAGGGGCGGATCCTCGGGCGCGGTCTGGTCGCGTATGACAGCGCCGAAGCCGCACTGATCATCGGTCATCCGAGCGCGCGCATCCCGGAACTGTTGAACTATCCCGGCCGCGCCTGGATGGTGCACCGGGATGATTTGGCATTGTTCTAGAAATCATCCTCCTGTTTATGCGGATCTACAATCTTCATAGATCCGAGCATTGTCCCCACCGGTGCTTCGGCACCCTTGTCGGGACGGCGCCCGATATGCAAAGACGGCGCTGAACCCATGGCGGCTCTGTCGAGGCCGCCGCGAAGCGAGGACGCCAGCGTGCCCGTCCTGAACCTGAGATCGGACTTCGCCGAGGCCGACGCACTGCCGGAGCAGATGGCCGCCATCGGCCGCCGCGCCCGCGCTGCGGCCCGCCGGATGGCGCTCGCCTCGGCGCGAACAAAGGACGTGGCCCTCAAGCTGATCGCCGAACGAATCCGGGCGAGCCGTGAGGAGATCCTGAGCGAGAACGCCCGGGACGTCGCCGCCGCTCGCGCCGCCGGCCAGAGCGCCGCGCTGATCGACCGCCTCACCCTCGATGCCGGGCGCCTCGCCGGGATCGCGGATGCGGTGGAGAAGGTCGGCTCGCTGGCCGATCCGGTCGGGCGCCAGCTCGCCGCGATCGAGCGCCCCAACGGATTGCTGATCGAGCGCATCGCCGTGCCGCTCGGCGTCGTGGGCGTGATCTTCGAGGCGCGCCCAAACGTGACCGCCGATGCCGGCGCGCTGTGCCTCAAGGCCGGCAATGCCGCGATCCTGCGGGCCGGCTCCGACAGCCATCGCAGCGCCATGGCGATCGCGCGGGCCATGAGCCGCGGCCTCGCAGATGCCGGCCTTCCGGAGGACGCGATCCAGCTGGTTCCGACCCGTGACCGCGCTGCCGTCGGGCTGATGCTCGCCGGCCTCGATGGATGCGTCGACGTGATCGTGCCCCGGGGCGGCCGTGGCCTCGTGGAGCGCGTCCAGGCGGAAGCGCGCGTGCCGGTCTTCGCCCATCTGGACGGCATCAACCACGTCTACGTCGCCGCGGCGGCCGACCTCGACATGGCGCGCACCGTTCTGCTGAACAGCAAGATGCGGCGCACCAGCGTCTGCGGCGCCGCCGAGACCCTGCTGGTCGACCGCGCCTGCGCGGCGACGCATCTTGCGCCGCTGGTCCACGCGCTGCTCGACGCCGGCTGCGCCGTCCGCGGCGATGCCGAGACGCGCGCCGTCGACCCGCGGGTGACCGCCGCCTCCGAGGAGGATTGGCATACCGAGTATCTCGACGCGATCATTGCGGTGCGCGTGGTCGACGGGATCGCTGCGGCGATCGAGCATATCGAGACCTACGGCTCGCATCACACCGACGCGATCATCACCGAGGACGATGCCGAGGCGACCCGCTTCCTGGCCGAAGTCGATTCGGCGATCGTGACCCACAACGCCTCCACGCAGTTCGCCGATGGCGGCGAATTCGGTTTCGGCGCCGAGATCGGCATCGCCACCGGGCGGATGCACGCGCGCGGGCCGGTGGGCGTCGAGCAGCTGACCACGTTCAAGTACCGCGTCCACGGCAACGGTCAGATCCGCCCGTGAACCGCGCTGAAGGTCCGGCGTGCGGCTGATCCTGCCGCCGTCCGCCGCCGGCATGCGGATCGGCCTCTACGGCGGATCCTTCAACCCCGCCCATCTCGGACACCGGCACGTCACCCTCTCGGCGCTGCGTCGGCTCGGCCTCGATAGGGTCTGGTGGCTGGTCAGTCCCGGAAACCCGCTGAAGAGCCGGAACGCCCTTCCCTCCGTGGCGGAGCGCTGCGCCCAGGCGCGGCGCCTCGCCCGGCATCCGCGGATCGCCGTGACCGGCTTCGAGGCGGTCCTGGGCGTCCGCTTCACGGTCCAGACCCTGCGCTTCCTCACGCGCCGGCACCCGGGCGTTCACTTCGTCTGGATCATGGGAGCCGATTCGCTCGCCACCTTCCACCGCTGGAAGGGCTTCTCCGAGATCGCGCGGCTGATGCCGATCGCCGTCATCGACCGGCCCGGCTTCACCATGACGCCGCTGAGCGCGCGGGCCGCACGACGCCTCGTCGGCGCCCGGATTCCTGAGGTGGCGGCCCCGACCCTCGCGCTGCGGCCGCCGCCCGCCTGGGTATTCCTGCACGGTCCCCGCTCGCCGCTGTCGTCGACCCAGATTCGCGAGGGCATGCGCGGAAGCATGGGTCGACCCGCGGCGGCGCGGTTGCAATCGAGGCCCGATACCGCCAATTTCATGGTCTCCCGCGAGGCCTGACGTCGCTGCGCGGCAAACGAGGAACCAGGACTCTGCCCGAGACCAGCCGCACGGAGACGATCCGCACTCCAGTCCACACCCCGGCCGAACCCGGTCAGGCGCGTTCGGACGACCTGAAGGCGCTCGCCCTCGGATGCCTCGACGACATGAAGGCCGAGGAGACGATCGCGATCGATCTGGCCGGCAAGACGTCGCTCGCCGATACGATGATCATTACGTCGGGCCGCTCGCAGCGACACGTCGGCTCGATCGCCGACAAGATCGTCCAGGAGATGAAGACGCGCGGCTTCGGCAACGCGCGGGTCGAGGGCCTTCCGGCCTGCGACTGGGTGCTGATCGATGCCGGCGACGTGCTCGTTCACATCTTCCGCCCCGAGGTTCGCGGCTTCTACAATCTCGAGAAGATGTGGGGCGCCGATCGCCCGGTGGGGATCGCGGCGAGCTAGGTTCGAGCCGCCCGTGCGCCTGATCCTCGCGGCGGTCGGGCGACTGAAGGCCGGACCGGAGCGCGAACTCGCGTCACGTTATCGCGACCGCGCCGCACAACTCGGACGCGGCCTCGGCTTTCCGGCCTGCGACAGCGTCGAAGTCCCGGAATCCCGCGCGCGCCGGGCCGTCGACCGGTGCGCCGAGGAGGCGGCCGCGATCACGGCTCACCTGGCGCCCGGCGGCGTCCTGATCGCCTACGACGAGCGCGGTCGCGCCGACCTGGGGAGCGAGGCGCTCGCAGACCGGATCGCGACGTGGCGCGATGCCGCCCGTCCGGCGCTGGTGGTGATGATCGGTGGCCCGGACGGTCTGGACGCCTCAATTCGGACGAAGGCGGAGCTGATCCTGTCGTTCGGGGCCGCCACCCTGCCCCACGGACTCGTGCGCGTGCTCGCCTTCGAACAGCTCTACCGCTCTCTGACGATCCTGGCCGGGCACCCGTATCATCGCGGCGAAGCGGGCTGAGCCGCCGTGGCGATCCTCGACATCGGTTCCGCCGCGGACCCGGCGCCCCGGCGGGCGCTCCCGGCCCTCGCCCTGCTGACCCTCGTCGCGTTCGGTTCGGTCGCGCGGGCCGAAACCCCGCCGCCGACGGATGCCGCAGCCATCCAGCGCGCCGACGAGGAACGGGTGCGGCGGGCCGAGAACCTGAAACGAGTGCAGGATGCGCTCGCCGCCAGCGCCGGCCAGCGGACCCAGTTCGAGGCCGAAATCGCCGCCATCGGGTCCGACCGGGCCAAGCTCGACGCCGCGCTTCTGGATGCCGGCCGGCAGGCGCAGGCCACGGAGGACCGGCTCAGCCGCCTGGAAGAGCGCCTGAAGGCGATGAGTGAGAGCGAAGCCGCGATCCGCCACTCGCTCCAAGGCCGGCGTGGAATCGTCGCGGAGATCCTGGCCGCTCTCCAGCGCATGGGCCGGCGGCCGCCGCCGGCCGTGCTGGTGAGCCCCGAGGACGTGCTCGCCGCGATCCGGACCTCGATGCTGCTCGGTGCGGTGGTGCCGGAACTGCGCGGCGAGGTGGACACGCTGGCGGCTGATCTCGCGGAAATGATCAGGCTGCGCGGTTTGATCGCGCAGGACAAGGAAGGCCTGTCCAACGACCTCGCGGGCTGGGCGCGGGAGCAGCAGCGGCTCCAGGCGCTGGTCGCGGCCCGCCGGGCGCGGCAGGCCGAGGTCGAGAGCGGGCTCACCGCCGAGCGCCGCCGCGCCGCCGAACTCGGCGCGCAGGCCAAGAGCCTGAAGGACCTGCTCGACCGGACGGAAGCCGAGGTCGTCGCCGCCAAGCGCAGCGCCGAGGAGGCCAAGGCGGCGGCCGAGCGGGAAGCACGGGTCACCCAGGAACGCTTCGCCGCGGCCGGGTTCCGCGATCCGGCCCGTCTGGCCCCGAAAGTGCATTTTGCCGAGGCGCGGGGCGAAGTGCCGCGCCCGGTGAGCGGACGCGTGGCGCGCGGCTTCAATCAGCCCGACGGCAATGGCGGGACGACCCGCGGGGTGTCGTTTACGACCCGTCCGAAGGCGTCCGTGTCCTCGCCGGCGGACGGGTGGGTGCAGTTCGCGGGGCCGTTCCGGTCCTACGGGCAACTCTTGATCATCAACGCTGGCGACGGCTACTATCTTTTGCTGGCGGGGATGGATCAGATCAGCGTCGAGGTCGGCCAGTTCGTGCTTGCGGGCGAACCGGTCGGCGGCATGGGCGACAAGGGCGCGGGCTCCGCGGGGTCCGAGGGCGATCCAACCCTGTACGTCGAGTTCAAGAAGGACGGCGGCTCCATCGATCCGGAGCCGTGGTGGGCGAAGAGCCCGAACAATACGGTACTTGGCGAGAAGGTTCGCGGCTGATGCGCAAGACTTCCCTGATCATGCTCGGCGCCTTCCTGGGTGCCGGCACTTCCATGGTGGCCACCCAGACCGACTTCCTGTCGGGTTCGCGGGCCGTCGCCGCGTCGGCCGAGACCTATCGCCAGCTCAGCCTGTTCGGCGACGTCTTCGAGAAGGTCCGCACCGACTACGTGGAGAAGCCGGACGAATCGAAGATGATCGAGGCGGCCGTCAACGGCATGCTGACCTCCCTCGATCCGCATTCGAGCTACATGGACGCCAAGGCGTTCCGCGACATGCAGACCACCACCCGCGGCGAGTTCGGCGGGCTCGGCATCGAGGTCACCATGGAGGACGGCCTGATCAAGGTCGTCACGCCGATTGACGACACGCCGGCCGCCAAGGCCGGCCTGCTCGCCAACGACGTCATCACGCAGATCGACGACGACCAAGTGCAGGGCCTGACCCTGAACCAGGCGGTCGACAAGATGCGCGGCCCAGTGAACTCGAGCGTGAAGCTCAAGATCTCCCGCAAGGAGTCGAAGGATCCGATCGACGTCACGCTCACCCGTGACGTGATCAAGATCAAGCCGGTGCGCTCGAAGGTGGAGGGTGGCGATGTCGCCTACATCCGCCTGACCCAGTTCAACGAGCAGACCTTCGACGGCATGCGGGCGGCGATCGACAAGCTGTCGAGCGACATCGGCGCCGACAAGATCAAGGGCTACGTCATCGACCTGCGCAACAACCCGGGCGGCCTGCTCGACCAAGCCGTGATGGTGTCGGACGCGTTCCTCGACCGCGGCGAGATCGTATCCACCCGCGGCCGCAATCCGGACGAGACGCAGCGCTTCTCGGCCAAGGCCGGCGACCTGACCAAGGGCAAGCCGGTCGTGGTTCTGGTGAACGGCGGCTCGGCCTCGGCCTCGGAGATCGTGGCCGGCGCCCTGCAGGATCACAAGCGCGCGACCATCATGGGGACGCGCTCCTTCGGCAAGGGCTCGGTGCAGTCGATCATCCCGCTCGGCGGCTCCGGTGCGCTTCGGCTCACCACGGCGCGCTACTACACCCCGTCGGGCCGCTCGATCCAGGCGAAGGGCATCGAGCCGGACGTTGAGGTAATGCAGGACGTTCCCGACGAGCTGAAGGGCAAGGACGAGACCAAGGGCGAGGCCGGGTTGAAGGGCCACCTGAAGCAGAAGGACACCGACGAGCGCGGCGGTTCCTCCGCCTACGTCCCGCCGGATCCGGCCAAGGACAAGCAGTTGATCTCGGCCGTCGACTTCCTGCACGGCATCCAGAAGGGCGCCGCCAACGGGTCGCCCGCCGCGCAGCAGCAGAAGCCCAGCCTTCCGAACTGATCGCGCGGACGCGCGGCAGATGCGACCCGATCCCGTCCGGCCTCCCACCGGGCGGGATTTTTCTTTCCCGGTCCGGGCGTTAGCGGAACGTTAACCATACCGGCCAGCAATGGTCCCGGGAGACGGCGCCGCGTCAGGAGGCGCGGCAGCCGTGATCCCGCATCGAGATCCGCTTGACCGAGTCCACCGACGATATCCTCACGCGCCCCCTCGGGGTGCCGGAGGCGGAGGCGCCGGAGCAGCCCAAGGGCCGGTTCGGGCGGCTGATCGCGACTGTCCGGCGGCCCCGGGTGGCGGCCGCCGCGATCGCCGCCGGCTTTGCGGCGGCCACCGGTTTGGTCCTTGTCCTCGGCGATCCCCAGGGCGGCGAGCCCCGGGTTCAAGTCGCGATCGCGGTGCGCGAGCCCGCGATGCGGCCGACCGTTCAGGCGCCGCCCGCCCCGCAGGCGCAGATCGTCACCACAACACCGGGCACGGCAGCGCTTCAACGCAGCGCCGAGGAGATCGAAACCGCATCCGGCGTGACGGTGGTACGGCCGCCCGGCAGCGGACCGAGCGAGGCGGTCGTGATCCGCGTGCCGCGGCCCACCGCACCCCGTCTCGCGCCCGCTCCGGACCCGCGTATCAGCGAAACGGGTCGTCACGGTCTCATGCCGAAGCTCGGCGAAGGCCGCGTGCGCGCCCTCGACGTCTACGCCCGACCCGAGGAGACCGGCTCCGGCCCACGCATTGCCATCGTCGTAACCGGCCTGGGTGTTGGCCAGTCTGCCACCGCCGGCGCCACCGCACGCCTGCCCGCCGCCGTGAGCCTCGCCTTCCTCCCCTACGGCGGAGAGGCCGAGCGCGCGGCTGCGCGCGCCCGGGATGCCGGCCACGAGATTTTCCTGCAGCTGCCGATGGAGCCGTTCGACTATCCGGATAGCGATCCGGGGCCGCAAACCCTGCTGACGGCCCTCAAGGGTCCGGAGAATTCCGATCGCCTCGCCTGGGCGATGACCCGCTTTCCGGGCTATGTCGGCGTCGCGAATTTCATGGGCTCCAAGCTGATGGCCGATGCCGCCTTCGAGCCGATCCTGCGCGAGATCGGCGCACGGGGCCTGGGTTTCCTCGACGACGGCACGGCGCCGAAAGCCGCGACGGCTCCGGCCAACAAGAGCCGGACGCCCATCGCCCGCGCCGAGATCGTCCTCGACGCGACGCCGCGCGCGGATGCCATCGACGCGGCCCTCGCGCAGGCGGAGTCGAAAGCACGCGCCAGCGGCTTCGTCCTCGTCTCGGCGAGCGGCACGATGCTCAGCGTCGACCGGATCGCGCGTTGGGCGAAGGAGATCGACGGGCGCGGTCTTCGCCTCGTGCCGGCGAGCGTGGCGCTCCGCGGCGCCCGCGACAAGCGGGTTTCAACGGCGGATTGAGAGCAGGCGTGCCTGGAGTTCGTCCGAGTCGATCCGAGGGCGGCCTGACCGCCGAAGACTTGCGCGCCGTTGCCGCATCGACCAGGGCTGACCTATGGTCGTTCCGATGACGATGGATTCGGATCCGGACGGCACCCTGCCCTATCGGCCCTGCGTGGGCATCACCCTGATCGCGCCGTCCGGCGGCGTGTTCGTCGGGCGTCGCAGCAAGGATGCCGGCCCCGAGCACGTTGCCGGGCCGCACATGTGGCAGATGCCACAGGGTGGCATCGATCCCGGCGAGGAGGCCGAGGCGGCTGCGCGCCGCGAACTCTACGAAGAGACCAACGTGCCCCCCGAGGCGGTGAAGCTCCTCGCCGAACTTCCGGACTGGCTCGCCTACGACCTGCCGCCCGCGGTGATGAAGCAGGCCTGGAAGGGCCGGTATCGCGGGCAGACGCAGAAATGGTTCGCCTACGGCTTTCTGGGCAGCGAAGACCTGATCGACGTGCTCAGCCCCGGCGGCGGCGCCCACAAGGCGGAATTCGACGCGTGGCGCTGGGCGCGGTTCTCGGAACTCCCCGATCTCATCGTCCCGTTCAAGCGGCCGGTCTACGAGGGCGTGGTTGCGGCGTTCTCCGACCTCGATCGGTGGGCGACCCGGCCATGAGCGCGCGGACGGGGCTCTGAGGCCGTGCGCTGGCTCGCGGTCCCCCTCGCCCTCGCCCTCGCGTGGCTCGTCTTCACGATGAGCCCGCTCTGGTCGCTCTACGACCTCGCGCAGGCGGTGCGCCGTCACGACGCCGCCTATGTCGAGAGCCACGTCAACTTTCGGACGCTGCGTCTCTCTCTGGTCCGTCAGATCACGGCAGCGATGCGCATCGCATCCGAGACCGATCCGGATCTGGAACCCCGCGACCGCCAGCGCCTCAACGACGCCGCCTACGGCCTCGCCCTGGCCCTGGCCGAGACGATGGTGACGCCCGACACGGTGATGGATCTCCTCGCCAACGGTTGGCCCGACAAGCTCGACGTGGAGCGGCCCGCTGGCGCGCGCCCGGAAGGACTGGCGATCCGCAGCCTCGCACGGCTCATGCCCTATTACGGCGCACTGGAGATGCGCGGGTTCCGCGCCGTGGTGATCCCGATCCCGCCCGAGGGCTCACGGGCCGAGCGCACGCGCATCCGGCTGCGTCTGCGCGGCCTGAGCTGGCGCCTCGTGGATATCGAGATGGCCGATGTGCTGCGCGACCAGATCGCCGCCAAGCTCAGCCGGGCACTGGCGCGCGCCAAGATCGGGGCGAGTGCCGGCGAGGAGCGCTGACGGGCACGGCGCCGGCGCGCAGGCGCGCGACCGACCGCTTCGGCGCCGGGCCGGCAGCCGCGTGCGCGGGTCGTGCGTCGCGGGTCACTTGGCCTTCGGGCTGCCGGCGGCGTCCTTGGGCTCGCGCGCCTCGATCAGGTCCTCGGCCTTCTCCTCGTCGGTGTCCCCGCCCTGCTCGATGGTCTTGCTCGGGTTGGCCAGAAGCGACCGCACGATCCCGAGAAGGACTTCGCACTCGCCGGGGAACTTGTACGTCTCGAGAACGATCGCGGCATCCCGGAGAGTCCGCAGGTCGCGCACCATCTGGGCGTTGGCATCCTCGCGCAGCGCGCTCTTCTTGGCGATCGCCTCCTCGATCTGCGCGCCCTTCACGTCACAGGCGGCCCGGGCGGGCGATGCTGCGGCCGCGACGGCAAGAGCCAGGGCGATTGCTGGAAGGGTGCGCCACATGGCGAATTGTCCTCGGAGTTCCGGTTCAGACGGCGTGCAGGAGGGTGGCGCGCAGGACATCCTGCGCGAGGGACACGAGCTGGCTCGGGCGATAGGGCTTCGGCACGAACACCGAGCCCGGAACGGCCTCGCACGCCGGAAGACAGGCCCGACCGCCGGAGGTGTAAACCACCGGGAGTTCGGGACAGAGCCGGCGCGCCCGACGCGCCAGGGACAGGCCGTCCGTGTTGCGGGCCAGATCGATATCGGTGAAGAGCAGATCGACGCTCTCCCGGACCAGGATCGTCTCGGCCTCCCAGGCATCGGCCGCGGTGAGCACCCGATAGCCTTCGCCGAGCAGCGCCTCGGCAGCCAGCTCGCACACGGTAGGCTCATCCTCGACCACGAGGATCGTGGCCAAGGCCTGGTCCGGGACGGGGATGGACGGGCAGACGAAAGCGGCGGCGAACGGAACCATGACGCAACTCCCACTCACCCGGCGGGGGCCCGACGGCCCCGGACCGGATCGTAGGGGCAACGGCCCCTCCCGACGCGGCGTTCACCGTGATTGCATCGAATTGCTCGGGTTTGGTGAGCGGTGCGTTAACCGCGGCCCGGCTGCCCTGAACGAAGTCGCCCGAATGGTTAACAGAGGGTTACCGCGATCCGGCGCGGGGGCCGAAGCATGAACCGCCGCTGGCAGCTCGGCGTCGGGCTCCTCCTCACCGGCCTCGCCGGATATGTCGATGCCCTCGGCTTCGTCCGCCTCGGTGGCCTCTACACGTCGTTCATGAGCGGCAACACCACGCAGCTGGCCGTCTTCGGCGCCGAGGCCGATCCGCACCGCATGATCCTTCCGGCGATCCTGCTCTTCGCCTTCCTCACCGGGTCGGTTCTCGGCAGCGGCCTGGCGATCCTCGTGCCGAGTCCATGGACGACGCCCGCGGTGCTCGGCTACGAATCCTTGCTGATCCTGGGCGGGATGGGCCTCGGCCTCGAATCGCCCGAACTCGGCCTTGCGGCCTTCTTCGTCGCGGTGGCGATGGGTTCCCAGAACGCTGTTCTGGCCCAGGTGAGGGGGTTCAGGGCCGGCACCACGTTCGTGACCGGTGCCCTGTTCAGCCTCGGGCAGAAGATCGCGCAGGCGCTGACCCGCACCGGGGCCCCCCTGGGCTGGATCGGCGACGGCCTGGTTTGGGTGTCGCTGCTGGTCGGTGCCTTTCTGGGCGCGCATGCCTATCAGCGCGTCGCCCTGTACGCGCTGATCGTACCCGCCGCGATCTCCGGCGGCCTGGCGCTATTTACAGCCTTTCTGGTCTTGCGCGCGGGTCAGCCCGCCGCGAAGGTTCCCCCGACATGAACAGCCCCGTCAGCAATCCGTCCCTCACCAGCCACGTCGCCGCCCTGGAGCCCGGCGCCCACGTCGTGGCAGCGCACTTCCTGAAGGACGTCCCGGTGCTGGCCCTCAGCGACGGGACCGTCGTCCTCGCCCATGAGCCGGCCCTGACCCGGATCACGGCCCATCCGGACGGCGGCATCCTCGTCGCGGCCGGCGGCGGCGATCACCTGCTCGCCGGCGGTGACGATGGCCGTGTCGTCGCCATCCGCGCCGACGGAAGCGTGGCGCAGCTGGGCCTCGCGAAGGGCGGCGCCTGGATCGATGCCCTCGCGATCCACCCGGATGGGGCCGTGGCGTGGTCGGCGGGCCGCACCGTCGTGGCGCGGGATGCCAAGGGCCGCGAGAAGGCGTTCGAGGCGCCCTCGACCGCCCGGGGCCTCGTCTTCGCACCCAAGGGTTACCGGCTCGGCGTCGCTCACTACAACGGCGTCAGCCTTTGGTACCCGAACCTGGAAACGCCCGCCGAGGTCGTCAGCTGGAAGGGTTCGCATATCGACGTGACGTGGTCACCGGACGGGCGTTTCGTGGTCTCGACCATGCAGGAGAATTCCCTGCACGGCTGGCGCCTGCAGCCCGATCGCGGCCACATGCGGATGTCGGGGTATCCCGGCAAGGTCCGCTCGATGTCGTGGTCCTCAGACGGGCACTGGCTCGCCACCAGCGGCGCCGAGGCGGCCATCGTGTGGCCGTTCGACACGAAGGAAGGGCCGACCGGGAAGGCGCCGCGGGAATGCGGCGTCCGCCCGGCCCGGGTCTCACGCGTGGCTTTCCACCCGAAGGCGCCGGTGCTGGCCATGGGCTACGAGGACGGCTGCATCCTGCTCGTCCGCTTCAACGACGCGGCGGAATTGCTCGTTCGTCCGGCCGTTCAGGGCAGCGGCGTGACGGCGCTCGCCTGGGATGGTCGCGGCGGCCGGCTGCTGTTCGGCTGCACCGACGGCAAGGCCGGCCTGCTGACCCTGCCGGGCTGAGCCCCGTCGAGCCTGGCTGGAACCCCGTCCGGCCGCGTGCTCTTTGTCGGTGGTCGATTCCCATACCGGAGGCCTGACATGTTCCGCGTGTTCCGCACCTTCGGTCTCGCGCTCGGCCTGCTCGGCGGCGTGGTCGCCGCCCAGGCCCCCGAATTCGCCCAGCAATATGCCCAGCGGCTCGGCGGCGCCGCGGACGAACTGCGCCGCCAAGTGGCGGTGCTGCAATCGGACGCCGAGGCGTCGGGGACCACCCGTGACGGCGCTGTCGATCGGCTGCGCACAAATCCAGACCAGCTGGTGGCCCGCCGCGGCGAGGCCGCCCGAGCCGATATCGCGCGCCTCGCCCGGCTGAATGCCCAGCAGGAGGCTCTGGCGACGGCGACGAGCCCCCTGGGGCGAGTCGTCGCCATGCTACACGATCCCGATCTGCCCGTCGCGGAGGCCGCCTATCGCGAATTCAGCCCGGCCGTTCCCACCAGCGCCGATGGACTCGCCGCGGGTCTGATCGGGTTCTTCGTGGCCTGGGGCGGGTGGCGGGTCGCATCGGATGTCGGCCGGCGGGCCGTGCGCCGGCGGCCCCGCGAGACCGCCACCGTGGCCTGAGACCAGTTCAACGCGGCCGGGAGTGTGGCGCAACGTCTACAGCGGCTTGCGCGAGCCTTGCGTATCGAGCAGGGATCGGGCCGTCCCGGTCCGGGAGAAAGCGCAAGATGCCGCGCGCGTCGAACTCAACCACCATCGATCCGGCGCTCGACGCCGCCGCGCTCCTGCGGCGCATCGGCTTCTTCGGCCTGTTCGTGGTGCTGCCGGTTCTGGCGCAGGTCGCCCGCCGCGCCTCCGTGATACTCGCCCCGATCGCCGTCATCCTGCTGATCATCGCCAGCGTCATCGATCGTCGCCAGCGTCCGGTTCGCCCGGCAACCCAGCGGCTGCTCACATCGCCGGCCTTCCTGGCCAGCATGCTGGTGGTGCTGTGGTCGGCCCTGTCGCTGACCTGGACGCCGTTCCTGGGCCCGGCCCTGGAGCGGTTGGCCAACCTGGGCGCCACGATTGGGCTGGCGCTTCTCGGCTATCTCGCCCTTCCCGATCGAATGCGCTCGGCGAATCTCTACCTGCTGCCCCTCGGTGTCGTGGCGGGGGCCATCGTGGCGATCATGCTCGGGCTGTTCGGTGCCCACATGGCGTCCTCCGGGACCGCGGATGACGGCGCGCTGGATCGCGGCCTGGTGCTCCTGATCCTGCTGCTCTGGCCGGCGCTCGCGTGGCTCCGGTCCCGGCGCCGCGACCGCGAAGCCCTCGGGCTCGCCCTTCTGGTCGCCCTCGCCCTCACGGTCCAGCCCGACGGAACCCAGATCGCCGCGCTGTCCGTCGGCGCCCTCGCCTTCGCGGTGACGAGCTACCGCACGCGCCTCGGCGTGATGCTCACCGCCACCCTGTCGGCCGGCCTACTCGCTGTCGCGCCGCTGCTGCCCTTTCTCGCGCGGCCTGTAGGCGCCGCCATCCTGGGACCCCTCGCGCCGGCAGTGCTGTCGCTGAAGAGCTGGCAGAAGGTGGTGACCGCCGACCCGGTGCGGCTCATCACCGGTCACGGTTTCGAGACGGCCCTGCGAGGCCGCCTCGTCGGGCTGCTACCGGTGAATGCGCCGACCACTGCGCTGTTCGAATTCTGGTACGAACTCGGCATCGTCGGAGCGCTCGCTGCCGCCTTCGCGCTCTACGCCTCGGTCCGCCGGGCCGGGCGGGACGGACCGGCGCTGGTTCCGGGTGCGATGGGCTGTTTCGCCGCCACCTTCACGGTGGCCTGCCTCAGCGTCGGGCTCACCGCGATATGGTGGCTCTCGACCGTCGCGATCGCCATCGTGGTCTTCGTGGCGGTGGAGCGCGGCCAGTTCCGCACCAGCCGGCCGAAGGTGGCCAAACTGCACCGCCTGCAGACCCGCGAAGGCTGAGCGGTCAGGACCGCAGGAAGCCGTGCAGGCGGATCCAGGCCAGGAACAGACCGGGCCAGGCCGCCGCGGGCGTTCCGGGCGCGCCGAGGCCGAAACCGTGACCGCCGCGCTCGAACAGATGCAGCTCGGCCGGGACATGCGCCTTGCGCAGGGCCGAGAACATCAGCAACGGATGATCCGCTACGGCGACGGGATCGTCGATCGCCTGGACCAGAAACGTGGGTGGCGTCTCCGGCCCGACCTGGAGATCGACCGAATAGGTCTTCATCTCGTCGGGCGTCACCTCGTCGCCCACCAGGATGCGGCGCGTGTGGGTCCGGTCGAACGGCTTGCACATGGTGATGACCGGGTAGATCAGCCCGGCGAGCCCCGGCCGGATGGGCTGGGCGTCGGCGGCATCGACGGCCGCGTAGAGATCGCGGGCGCTGCCGACCGCGGTCTCACCCATTAGATGGCCGCCGGCCGAGAAGCCGAGGACGCCGACGCGAAGGGGATCGATGCCGAATTCCGGACCGCGCGACCGAATCAGCCTCAGGGCACGCTGCGCGTCCTGCCGGGGAGCATCCGGCCCGGAGCCCCAGCCCTCGGCGGGCAGACGGTAGACCAGCAGGAAGACCGTGACGCCGGCCGCGTTCAGCACACGGCCGACGGGGACGCCCTCGTTGCCGAGGGCGATGAACTCATACCCGCCCCGGCGGCGACGATCATCGCTGCACCGTTGGGATTGGCCGGCCGCATGACCAGGAGACAGGGCCGCGCAACCCGGGTGACATCGCCGAACATGCCCTCGACGTACCGATAGCCGTCCGCGGCCGGCCCGGTGCCGCCGCCGGGCGGCTCGTCCGGCCAGAGGTCGATGACCTGCAGCTCCGCACCGGGCAGGGAGCGCGGCAGAGCGTGGACCGCCTCGTGCGGGGCCGGAGCCGGTGCCGTGGGCACATCGATCTCCGCCTGAGCCCTGCGAAGCCCGATAGCGGTGCCGAGACCGGCAAGCAGGAAGCGGCGGTCGAGGCGCAACGGCATCTCCCGGACTGGAGCTGATCTCGGAACCGCCTGCGGCCCGTCCCGGCTCCCACGGGAGCGCCGGTCCAACGCCGCGGGTGGCGATGCGGGTTCCGTCTCGGCGGTGAGCCTCAGCCGCGTCGCGCGATGACGGACACGTAGAACCCGTCGGTACCGGTGCGGAGCGGGCTCATCTGCACCCCATGGACGGTGGTGCGCACCGCCGTGCGGAGGGAATCCGGTCCCGCCGCGAGCACGTCCTGCGGGGCGACCACGTCGAACCGGCCCCGCCAGCGCGAGAGCAATCCGGCCACGGCCGCGTCGTTCTCCGCGGACAGGAGCGAGCAGGTGATGTAGACGATCCGGCCCCCGGGTTTCACCAGCTTGGCCGCCCGATCGAGGACCTGGACCTGCTCGGCCGTGCGGAGCGCGAGACTCCCGGGCCGCAGCCGCCATTTCGCGTCGGGATTGCGTCGCCAGGTTCCGGACCCCGTGCACGGCGCGTCGACCACCACCCGATCGACCTTGCCGTCGAGATCCTCCAGCACGTCGGCCCGTGCCTTGCCGCTGCGCGGAGTCCGCACCTCGGCCTCGGCGCCGGAGCGGCGCAGGCGTTCGTGGATCGGCGCGAGGCGACGCGGGTCGCCGTCGGTAGCGATCAGGCGGGCCTGATTTCCGGTCTCGGCTGCGAGGGCCAGGGTCTTGCCGCCGCCACCGGCGCAGAGGTCGACGATGGTCTCCCCGGCGCGCGGCGCCGCTAGGAGCGCGGCGAGCTGCGAGCCCTCGTCCTGGATCTCGTACCAGCCCTCCAGGAACTCGGACTCGACATGGAGCGCCGGCCCGCGTCCGTCGGCGCCGATCGGGATGCGCAGGCCGAAGGGGGCGTGGGGCGTCGGGGCGGCGTCGAAGGCGGCGAGCGCCGGCATCACCGCGTCGCGGCTGCCGCGCAGGGCGTTGACCCGGATATCGAGGGGCGCCCGTCGGGCGAGCGCCTTCAGTTCCGGAACGAGGTCGTCGCCGAGCGTCGCGGCGAGGTCAGCAAGCACGAAGGCGGGCGCGTCCCCGGCGACTTCGGGCGGGGCATCCTCCAGCGTGCCGCCTTCGAGGCGCGCGCGCTCGTCGTCGCTGAGCGGTTCCGGTGCGAAGCGCTCGCCCGAGAACAGCGCGGCCACCGAGCCGGCCGCGAGCCCCTGTTGGAGGCGCAACGCGCCGATCAGGATGGCGCGCGGCGTGTCCGAGCCCATGATCCAGGCCGCCGAGGCCCGCCGCCGCAGGGCGTCGTACACGAGGCTGGCGATGCCTGCCCGGTCACCGGACCCGGCGAAGCGATGGGCGAGACCCCAATCCTTCAGGGCGTCGGCGGCGGGCCGGCGATGCACGGCGATATCGGTCAAGACTTCGATGGCGGCGGAGCAGCGAGCGGCGGGGGTCAGCGGTCGGATCCTTTCGGAAAGCGTCAACGACGACGTGAAACGGCCACGCTTGGCCCACGATGCCGCCACGATACGGCCGAGCTTCCTGCACGTTCGCGGCGCAGACCGTCACGCGGATGGTCCGCAATGCGGGCCGTCGCGTGTCGTATGGCATCCGCCCGTTCCGGACCAGAGCGGTCCGTCGCCGGTCGCATCCCGGGAGTACCTCAGTTCATGACGTCAACCGTTCGCGTCGCCCTCGCGGCCCTCGTCGCGGCCTCGCTCGCCGCCTGCGCCAGTGCTCCCGCAGCCCAGCCTGACTTCTCCCCGCCGCCCCGCCGGCCGGTCGATGCCAAGACGCAGCTCGAATACGGCAACCCGCCCCCGCCGCCGCCGCCCGCCCGCTACTGAGACGTCGGCGCGGGGGGACGGTTCAGGCCGTCTCCCGCGCCCGCCGGGCCTCGTAGGCCTTCAGCCCGGCATAGACCGCGGTCAGGACCGGGAAGGTCGTCTCGGGCGCAAGCCGCTCGCCCCGGGCGATCAGGTCGCCGATCACGTGATCGGCCTCGATCCGGCCCTTGTTCTCGATGTCACGCAGCATCGAGGCCGTGAAGGTGGAGCCCGCGGCCGTCAATTGTGCCCGCGCCCGCTCGGCCACGACCGGCCGCGGCTCGAACCCGCTCGCGGCGGCCACGGCGGTGCATTCGGCATGAAGTGCCGCGACGAGCGCGGTCCCGCCGGGCGCCGCCACGATGTCGCCGACCGCAGCCCGCATCAGCGTGGTCGCCCCGGCGAGGGTCGCGAGGAACACCCACTTCTCCCACATCTCCTGCAGAATCACGTCGCTCAGCCGCGGCTGGAACTTGAGGCCGCGCATCAAGTCGTCGACCGCCTCGATCCGGGCGGAGCGTGAACCGTCGCGCTCGCCATAGGTGATGCTGCACAGCTCGCTCATGTGGCGGATGGCGCCGTCCGGCGCGAGCGTTGCGGCGATCGCGCAGGCTCCGCCGAGCACGCGCTCGGCCCCGAACCGGGCGTCGAGGGCGTCGAGATGCGACATCCCGTTCAGCACCGGCAGGATCGCAGTGCCCTCGTCCACCGCTGGCGCCAGATCGGCGATGGCGCTGTCGAGGTCGTAGGCCTTGCAGGACAGAATGATCAGGTCGAACCGCCCCGCCCCGGCCAGACGGTCGGCCGTCACGGTGGGCGGATCGGGCAGATGCAGGTCGCCGAGGGGGCTTCTGACGTTCAATCCCGCCGCGGCCAGCTTGGCCGCGCGGGCCGGCCGGACCAAGAACGTGACATCGGCGCCGGCCTCGGCGAGGCGCGCCCCGTAATAGCCACCGGTCGCGCCGGCCCCGACGATCAGCGTGCGCATGAGCTTCCTCAGGTTCGCGAGGGATAGTTCGGGCTCTCGCGGGTGATCGTCACGTCGTGCACGTGACTCTCGCGCAGGCCGGCATTGGTGATGCGGATGAACTGCGCCCGCTCTTGGAACTCGGGGATCGTGGCGCCGCCGACGTAGCCCATGGCGGCGCGCAGACCGCCGGCGAGCTGGTGCAGGACGTTGCCCACCGGACCCTTGTACGGCACCTGACCCTCGATGCCCTCCGGCACGAGCTTGTGGGTGTCGTTCACCTCAGCCTGGAAGTAGCGGTCAGCCGAGCCGCGGGCCATGGCGCCCACCGAGCCCATACCGCGGTACGACTTGTACGAGCGGCCCTGGTAGAGGAACACATCACCGGGGGCCTCGTCGGTGCCGGCGAGGAGCGAGCCGAGCATCGCCACCGAGGCGCCCGCCGCGATCGCCTTGGCGAGATCGCCGGAATACTTGATGCCGCCGTCGGCGATGACCGGGATGCCGGCCTCCCCGGCGGCCTCGACGGCCTCCATCAGCGCGGTCAGCTGCGGCACGCCGACGCCCGCCACGATGCGGGTCGTGCAGATCGAGCCCGGGCCGATGCCGACCTTGATGGCGTCGGCACCGGCATCGATCAACGCCCGCGCACCGTCCCGGGTCGCGACGTTGCCGGCGATGACCTGCACGGCGTTCGAGAGCTGCTTCACGCGGGCGACCGCGTCGAGCACCTTGATGGAGTGGCCGTGGGCCGTGTCGACCACGATCACGTCGCAGCCGGCATCGATCAGGCGCTCGGCCCGCTCGAAGCCGCTGTCACCCGTCGTCGTGGCGGCGGCGACGCGCAGGCGACCCTGCTCGTCCTTGACGGCGTTCGGGTAGGCGACGCGCTTCTCGATGTCCTTGACGGTGATCAGGCCGATGCAGCGGTAATGGTCGTCGACCACGAGCAGCTTCTCGATCCGGAACTGGTGGAGCAGCCGCTTGGCCTCGTCCTGGGTCACGCCCTCGCGGACCGTGATCAGGCGGTCGCGGGTCATCAGCTCGGCGACCGGCTGGGCGGAGTTGGTGGCGAAGCGCACGTCGCGGTTGGTCAGGATGCCGACGAGCTTGCCGCGGGAGCCGTTGGGGCCGCGCTCCACCACCGGGATCCCGGAGATCCGGTTGCGCTTCATCACCTCGAAGGCGTCGGCCAGCGTCTCGTCCGGGTGGATGGTGATCGGGTTCATCACCATGCCGGACTCGTACTTCTTGACGAGGCGGACCTGCTCGGCCTGCTCCGGCGGCTCGAGGTTGCGGTGGATGACGCCCATACCGCCGTTGGCCGCCATGGCGATGGCCATCGGGGCCTCGGTCACCGTGTCCATGGCCGAGGCCACGATCGGCAGGTTCAGGGGGATCGTGCGGGTCAGCCGGGAGGCGACGTTCACTTCGGTGGGCATCACCGAGGAGGCGGCGGGCCGCAGGAGCACATCGTCGAAGGTGAGGCCCTCGATGATCGATGCGGTTTCTACTCGGGCCATGTGCCAACTTTCCTCGGACGGCGGCGCGCGGGGGGAGCGCGCTGCGGGATCGGGTTGGCAAGTGCCAGTATCACGGGCTCTACGACGGCGCCAATGCACCCGTGATGCGTCGCAACGCGAAAACGCGCATGGC
This sequence comes from Methylobacterium sp. P5_C11, assembly GCF_054049775.1. Classification (NCBI taxonomy): domain Bacteria; kingdom Pseudomonadati; phylum Pseudomonadota; class Alphaproteobacteria; order Hyphomicrobiales; family Methylobacteriaceae; genus Methylobacterium; species Methylobacterium sp. P5_C11. Next base: position 112,073 of record NZ_JBFULS010000008.1, read on the forward strand.
TCGCGGCTTGTCCACGGCCGCGGCTCCCTGCCTTGTCGCGTCGCGGCCCAGCCGCAGCCCTACCGCATCGCCGGCGCGCGGGGACCCTTGTCGGTGTATTCGGGCGGCAGGCCGATATAGTCGCCCAGCATGCCGTCGATGCCCGGCGCCCGGCCGAAGGCCTCGCAATCGGGGTCGAGCGGGGCCTCGCCGAGGGTGGTGATGCGGATGCGGTCCCAGGTCGGGAGCGTGTTGGGGGCGGTGAACGGGTCGTCGCCGGTCGCCACCATGTAGCCGAAATCCTGCCCGAACTCGCCCGCGAGATCGTAGGCGTCGCTGGCCTTGGAGAAGCGCGGCTGGCTGGTGAAGGAATTGGCCGCCCCGCCCCAGACCATGGCGGCCCGCTGCTCGCGCCGCCGGTCCAGCGCCTCGGCCTCCACCGTGAGGCTCCCGAGCCCGATCGGCACGCGCGGGATCGGAACGCGGCCGACGCCCTCGGCGACGCTCAGGCCCAGCTGCGAGGCGACCGTCACGCCGGCCGAACCCGCGATGGTGGCGCCGGCGCCGAGGAGGTCCGTGGGGTCGACGCGGGTGACCTGCGCCCGCACGGTCAGGTCGGCATCGCGGCTCGTCACGATGTCGTATTTCAGCGACAGATCGTAGCACAGCGCCCGGTCGGCGGCGTTGGCGATGAGGCGCCGCTCGGCCTGGGTCAGCGGCGCGGCTCCCGCCACATCGGCGTGGAAGGCGGTCGGAATGATGCGGACCGTCTGCGCTTTGGCGAGGGCCGGCCGGTCCACGTAGATCCGCGAGGCCGAAGCGACCTGGTCGCTGGACTTCAAGCGGTCATAGCGCGTCAGGGATCCGCGATCGTTTAGCAGGACGGTGCCGCAGGCGGCCACCATCGAGAGAAGGGCGACACCGGCGGCGATCCGCGGCAGGGAGCGGACCTTGCTGGGGCTGGGGTGCATCGGGTTCCTCGTGGGCCGGCCCCTGGCCGGCTTGGGCGACCTCACGGGCGCGTGAGGGAAACGTAGCCATGGGAGCACCCGTAAAAAAGGTGGCTTCGCGTCGGCGCTCAACCTCTGTTGCAGGATGGATACATGCGCGAAACACGAGGGTGCGAGGTGGCCACGCCGCCGTGCAACCGCCCCGGCGCGACACGCGTCTGCTGTCCGATGGCCGCAACTCAGCAAAGACCGTTCTGGATCGTCCCCCTGACGGTCGCCACCGCTCTGTTCATGGAGAACACCGACTCGACGGTGATCGCCACGGCGCTGCCGAGCATCGCGGCCAGCCTGAACGAGGACCCGATCGCGCTGAAGCTTGCGCTGACCTCCTATCTGGTCAGCCTCGCGATCTTCATCCCGGTCAGCGGCTGGATGGCCGACCGCTACGGCTCGCGCACGGTGTTCCGCGCCGCCCTGGTGGTGTTCATGGCCGGCTCGCTGGCCTGCGCGGCCGCCAACGGCCTCGCATGGTTCGTCGCCGCGCGGTTCCTCCAGGGCATGGGCGGCGCCATGATGGTGCCGGTCGGGCGTCTCGTGGTGCTGCGCAGCGTGCCGAAGTCGCAGCTCGTGACCGCGCTCGCCTACCTGACCTTCCCGGCCCTCGTCGGCCCGGTGATGGGTCCGCCTGTTGGCGGACTGATCACGACGTGGTTCGACTGGCGGTGGATCTTCTTCATCAACCTGCCGATCGGATGCGCGGGGATCGTGCTGGCCAGCCTGTACTTCGAGGACGTGCGCGAGCCGGAGCGGCCGCCCCTCGACCTCGTCGGATTCGTGCTGCTCGGCACCGGGTTGGCGGCGCTGATGCTCGGCCTCGCCTCCCTGGGCCGCCACCTGCTGCCGGCTGCTGTGTCCTGGGGCTGCCTCGCCGCGGGCGCTTTCCTCCTGCCGCTCTATTGGGCGCATGCCCGCCGGGCCGCCCACCCGATCGTGCGGCTCGACCTGATGGAGCGGCCGACCTTCAGGGTCGCCGTGATCGGCGGCAGCCTGTTCCGGATCGGTACCGGAGCGATCCCATTCCTGCTGCCGCTGATGCTGCAGGTCGGCTTCGGCCTGGATGCCCTGCATTCCGGGCTCATCACCTTCGCGGCGGCGGCCGGGGCGATGTTCGTGAAGACGCTGGCGCCCAAGATCCTGCGCCGCACCGGGTTCCGGACGTTGATGGTCTGGAATGCGTTGCTCGCCTCGGCCTTCCTGGCGGTGAATGGCTTCTACACCGGGGAGACCCCGCACTGGATCATGGTGGCCCTGCTGTTCGTCGGCGGCTGCTCGCGCTCGATCCAGTTCACCTGCGTCAACGCCATTGCGTATGCCGATCTCGAATCCCGCGAGATGAGCGCGGCCACGAGCTTCGCCAGCGTCTGCCAGCAGCTGTCGCTGAGCCTCGGCGTGACGCTCGGGGCTCTGGCCCTGGAGGGAACGGCCGGATGGCACGGACGGACGCAGATCGCGGCCGGCGATTTCGGACCGGCCTTCTTCGCGGTGGCGGTGATCTCGGCGGCTTCCGTCCTGGCCTTCCGCCGCCTGTCGCTGGATGCCGGGTCGGAGATCTCCGGCCGCGCGATGGTCAAGGCCTCGCCGCCGGCCGCCGAAATGAGGCCGCGGCACGGCTGATCAGGCGGCCGCGCGGGCGGGCGCCCGTCCGGCGGGCCGCTTGCTTCCGCCCCGCGCGGCGCCCTTGCCCGAGCCCTTCGCGGCGATCGGCTTGGCAGCGGGGGCCGCCCCCATCGTGCCGGCGCGCCAGCCCTGCCAGCTCAGGGCGCCCGGACCGGCCAAGGCATACATGAGAAATCCGCCGGCCAGGCCGAGATCGGCCAGCATCAGCGTACGCTCGGCGACCGCAGCCGGGCCGACATAGTGCCAGAACGGGTGCAGCACGAAGGCCGTCACGGCGGCGAAGGCGGCCAGAGCCAGCCCGGTCAGCCGCGGCAGCACGCCGAGGATCAGCGCCAGCGGGCCGAATACCTGAACCACCACCGCCGCGGTTGCGACGCTGTTGGGGAACGGCATGCCGTTGCCGGCCAGGGTGAGGGCGAAGCCCGAAACGTTGAGCGCCCGGGCGATCCCGGTGGGCAGGAGCGCGGCGGCGAGCAGAAGACGCGCAGCGAAGAGGGTTCCGTCCTGGGCGCGGGCGATCATGGGCGGGTCCGGTCGGCTGGGATGAAGACCCGAGCTTGAGGGGTCTCGCTGAAGACCGCGTTAAGCCGCCGCGCTCAGCCGCCGACGCCGCCCCGGAACAGCCGGCCACGCTCCGTCCAGGCCACGACGAGGAGCGCCATCGCGCCGAGGCTCGCATAGCCGATCGCCACGGGCAGCACGGTGCCGTCGAAGGCTTGGCCGATCAGGAAGCCGCAGAACGCGCCCAGGATCGTCGTGTAGAACCCGAGGAACGACGAGGCCGTGCCGGCGATGGCGCCGAGGGGCTCCAGCGCCAGCGCGTTGAAGTTCGGCATCGCGAAGCTGATCAGGAACTGGTTCATCGCCAGGATCGCCAGGAACAGGGCGAGGGGCGGATGGCCGTGATAGGCAAGCCCGGCCCCGACCTGCACCAACCCGACCAGCGTGAACGCGATGACGCCGCTGTGCGACAGCGCCCGCATCCCGAGCCGGCGGACCACCCGGGCGTTGATCAGCGTCGCCGCGCCCATCGCGCCCGCTACCAGCCCGAAGGCCAGGGAGAAGAGCGGGCCGAGGTGGTAGAGGCCGGTGTCGAATACCTGCTGGGCCGAGCCCACATAGCCCATGATGCAGCCGGTCATCAGGCCGAGCGCCGTGGCGTAGCCGACGGCGACGCGGGTCCGGAGGGTCAGGCGGATCGCCTCCCAGGTCGCGGCGGGCGAGAGCGGCCGGCGGTATTCCGGGTGCAGCGTCTCGGGCATCCGCAGGGAGAACCAGAGGGCCAGCCAGAAGGCCAGGACCAGCATCGAGACGAAGACGTAGACCCAGGAGCCCAGCGCCAGCATCAGGCCGCCGATCGCCGGCGCGATCATCGGAACGATCAGGAACACCATCATGGTGAGCGACATGACGCTCGCCATCTCGCGGCCGGCGAAGCGGTCGCGCACGATCGCCACCGAGAGCACGCGCCCGCCGGCGGCGCCCATGCCCTGGATGATCCGCGCGGCCAGCAGCCAGCCGAAGCTCGGCGCCACCATGGCAAGGCCGCAGCCGACAACGTAGATGGCGAGGCTGGCGAGCAGGACCGGGCGCCGTCCAAGGGCGTCGGAGACCGGTCCGTAGACGATCTGCGCGAAGCCGAAGCCGATCATGTAGACGTAGACGAGGAGCTGCAGCCGGTTCGGATCGGCCACGGCGAATCGCGCCTCGATCGCCGGGAAGGCCGGCAGCAGGTTGTCGATGGAGATCGCCGTCACCGCCATCATCAGGGCGATGATGGCGACGAACTCGACGAAGCCCGGACCCGACCAGGGCCGTGGGGCGGGAACGTTCTGGACCGGCGGCTCGGGCCGGATCGCGATGGTCAAGGCGGGCTCTCGGGATGCGCGGGGACGGGCAGATGAGGGCTCGTCCTTCGCGGCACACGTGTGACGACCGCGCCCGCCGCGCGCAGTTCAGGCCGGCAGCGGGCGCAGGGCGGGCTCGGCGGGGTTGCGGCCCACGAAGGCCGCCATGAGTGCCGCCACGAGGCAGAGCAGGCCGGCCGAGACGAAGGCGCCGAGATAGGTTCCGGTGTCGGTCCGGACCATGCCGGCGAGCCACGCCGCCGAGGCCGCACCGATCTGGTGGGCGGCCGCGATCCAGCCGAACATCAGCGCGGCGTTCTCCTCGCCGAAGGTTTTTCCGGCGAGCTGGACGGTGGGCGGCACCGTGGCGATCCAGTCGAGCCCGTAGAACACCGCGAACAGCGACAGGCCGTAGAAGCTGTAGTCGAACGAATAGGGCAGGAAGATCAGCGAGAGCCCGCGCAGGCCGTAATACCACGCGAGGAGCTTGCGCGAGTCGAACCGGTCCGTCAGCCACCCCGACGCGGTGGTGCCGATCAGGTCGCAGATGCCCATCAGCGCGAGCAGGCCCGCGGCGGTCACCTCGGCGATGCCGTGGTCGATGCAGGCCGGGATCAGGTGCGTCCCGATCAGTCCGTTGGTGGAGGCGCCGCAGATGAAGAAGGTGCCGGCGAGCAGCCAGAAGTCGCGGGAGCGCAGGCCGATGCGCAGGCCGCGCAGCGCCCGCACGGCGGGGTTCTCGGTCAGGACCGGCGTCGGCGTGACCGCATCCTCGCCATAACGCGGCAGACCGATATCGGCCGGGCGGTCGCGCAACAGCAGGGCGGCCAACGGGATCAACGCGAGGGTCGCCGCCGCCACCACGAGGGAGACCGAGCGCCATCCCTGCCCGACCGCCAGGGAGGCCAGCATCGGCAGGAAGACGAGCTGACCGGTGGCGCTGCTCGCGGTCAACAGGCCGAGGACGAGCCCGCGGCGCTTGGCGAACCAGCGCCCCGCTACGGTCGCCCCGAGGACGTTGGCGACCATGCCGGAGCCGGAGCCGACGACGATGCCCCAGAGCAGCACCATCTGCCACGGCGCTGTCATCAGGCTCGTGGCGGCGGTGCCGATCGCCAGGATCAGGAGCGCCGCGCAGACGGAGCGCCGGAGGCCGAACCGCTCGATGATCGCCACCGCGAAGGGTCCGATCATGCCGTACAGGAAGATGTTGAGGGCGATGCCGACGCCGATCGTGGCCGCGGTCCAGCCGAATTCCCGCTCCCAGGGTACGATCAGCACGCTCGGGGTCGCGCGAACGCCGGCCCCCACGAGGAGCACCAGGAACGTGACGGCCGCGATGACCCAGGCATAATGCAGGCGCGCCCCGGGGCGCGTCTCGGTGATGGCGGGCATGAACGGTCTCCGGCGGCGGGCGGGCCTGAGGCGATGCTCAGGTGGCGGAAATCAGGGCGTTCGCCAGGGCCGCCACGGCCCCGGGCTCGACTTGGGCGTTGATGCGGGTCTGCGCGTCCCGCCAGTAGGGCATCGCGGTGGCCATGGCACCGCGGCCGGCGTCGGTCAGGATGACCATGCGCGTGCGGGCATCGTCGGCGTCGGCGGCGATCCGGACGAGGCCGCGCCGCTCCAGCGGATCGAGGTTGCGCGCCATCGTGGTGCGCTCGAGCGCAGCCTCGGCGGCGAGCCGCGTCACGGGCGTCGGACCCAGCCGCTCCAGAAGGCGCAGGATCGCGAACTGCGTCACCCGCAGGCCCGTCGGGCGCAGGGCCGAATCATAGGCCGTCGTCACGGCGCGCGTCGCCCGGCGCAGCGCGGAGCAGGTGCAGGGCTCTTCGGGAGCGGGAACGGCAGGATCGTCGGGCACGATGCGTGTATATGCACGTTTCTCGGCCTGAGCAACCCAAGCGGGGCGTGCGCCTGACGCTTCGCCCCGATCGATACTCGCGGACGGGCAAACGGTCGGGGGTGTCATCGACACGGCGGATCACGCTGCTATCGGTTGGGCGAGTGACCCGGTTCGGGAGAAGCGCGATGACACTCGAAACCGCGACGGCGTTGTCCTCCTCGGAGCAGAAGACGGCCCGCACCGGGCTGATCGAGGCGGCCGCCGACATCGTGACCGACCAGGGTGGACCCGGCGGCTTCGTCCGCGACCTGTTCGGGCGCGTCACCCCGGAGGATCTGGCCTCCTACGACGCCGCGATCCTGGCCGACCTCGCCGCCCGCGCCCGTGCCTTCCTCTCCGAACCGCGCCGGCCCAGCGACCCGGCCCGAATGCGCCTCGGCGAAGGCGAGCTGTTCCGCGACGGACGGGCGCGCGAGGTGACGATCCTCGAGGTCGTCAACGACAACCGGCCGTTCCTGCTGGACTCCACCCTCGCCGAACTCACCGAGCAGGGCCTCTCCCCGCACCTCGTCGCCCATCCGATCCTGGGCGTGGAACGGGATGGCGGGGGTGGGCTGATCCGCGTGGTCGGTGAGACGACCGCGGATGCCCATGGCAGCCTGGCGCGCGAGAGCTTCATTCACATCCATCTCGACCGCCTCTCGGACGAGGTCGGCGCGCGGTTGCTGGACTCCCTCGCGGCGGTCTATCGCGACGTCGCCCTGGCGAGCGACGATCACGACGCCATGCTGGCGCGCCTCACCGACCTCGCCGAGGATCTCGGCCGGGCGCCTACCCCGGTGCCAGAGAGCGAGACCGAGGAAGCACGCGCCTTCCTCGGGTGGCTGAAGGACGGCCAGTTTCTGCTCCTCGGCATGCAGCAGCACGGCATCGACGGCGAGGCCCATCCCCTGGTCGACGGGTCGAGCCTCGGCGTACTGCGCGATCCCGGCGCCACACCCCTGCGCCGGGGACGGACCCCGGTGGACTACACGCCGGAGATCCTCGCCTTCCTGGAGGAGCCGCAGCCGCTGATCATCACCAAGGCGAGCGTGAAGTCCCGGGTCCACCGATCGGCCTACCTCGACTATATTGGCGTGAAGCTGTTCTCCGGCCTCGGCAAGCTTTCGGGTGAGGTGCGGATCGTCGGCCTGTTCACGGCCTCGGCGTATACAAGCCCCGCCCGCGAGGTGCCGGTTCTGCGCCGCAAGGTCGAGGCCGTCGTCCAGCGCGCGGGTCTGGACCCGACGAGCCATGCCGGCCGCAGCCTCCTCGCGGTCCTGGAGAGCTATCCGCGCGACGAACTGTTCCAGATCGGCATCGAGCGGCTCTACCGGTTTACCCTGGCCATCGCCGCCCTGGCCGACCGGCCGCGGGTGCGCGTGCTCTCGCGCCCGGACCGGTTCGGCCGCTTCGTCTCGCTCCTCGTCTACGTTCCCAAGGACCGCTACGATTCCACGGTGCGCGGCCGGATCGGCGCCTACCTCGCAGAGACCTATGGCGGACGGCTGAGCGCCGCCTATCCCGATTATCCGGACGGCCCCCTCGCCCGCATCCACTACATCATCGGCCTGCCCGACCAGGGCAGCCCGGAGCAGGACCCGTCGCTCCTGGAAGCCGGCATCGCCGCCCTGGTCCGCACCTGGGGCGACGCCCTGCGGGCTGCCCTGACCGAGACCCAGGGCGGCGACCGGGCGCGCCAGCTCGCCACCCGCTACGGCGACGCGTTCTCGGCCGCCTACCGGGACGCATTCCAGCCCGAGATGGCCGTCGCCGACGTAGCGATCCTCGACCGCCTCGACGACAGCCAGCCGCGCGCCGTCCATCTCGGGCGCCGGCAGAGTGATGCGGCGGCTCAGGTCCGCCTGAAGGTCTTCTCCCGCGGCACTGCCATCAGCTTGTCGGACCGGGTTCCGGGGCTGGAGAATCTCGGCTTCCGCGTCATCAACGAGCGCACCTACCGGATCGTGCCTGCGGGGGCGGACGAGGCGGCCCGGATCTGGGTGCACGACATGCTGATCGAACGCGCAACCGGCGCTCCGATCGACCTGAACGCCTTGGAGCGCCCGCTGGAATCCGCGATGCTGGCTATCGCGGACGGTGTCGCCGAATCCGACGGCTACAATCGGCTCGTCCTGGAGGCCGCCCTCCCCTGGCGGGAGGCGGCCCTGCTCCGGGCGCTCGGGCGCTATCTGCGCCAGCTGCGCATCCGCTACGGGCAGGATTACCTCGCCGGCACGCTGAGCCGGCATGCCGGCATCGCCCGAAGCGTCGTCGCCCTGTTCCGCGCCCGGTTCGATCCGGCGCTGACGGGGGACCGGACCGCCCGAGAGGCAGAGATCCGCGCCGGAATCGAGACCGCGCTCGCCGACGTCATCAGCCTCGACGACGACCGGATTCTGCGCCGGTTCGTCAATCTCGTCGAAGCGGCAGTGCGGACGAATTTCTTTCAGACCGGCGCGGACGGGCAACCGCGGGAGACGATCAGCTTCAAGTTCGCCTGCGCCAAGGTGACGGCGATGCCGCTGCCGCGGCCGTTCTTCGAGATCTTCGTGTATTCGCCCCGGGTCGAGGGCGTCCACCTGCGCTTCGGCTACGTCGCCCGCGGCGGCCTGCGCTGGTCCGACCGGCCAGAGGATTTCCGCACCGAGATCCTGGGCCTCGTGAAGGCCCAACAGGTCAAGAACGCCGTGATCGTCCCGGTGGGCGCCAAGGGCGGCTTCTTTCCCAAGCGCCTGCCGCCGGCCTCCGACCGCGCCGCCTGGATGCAGGAGGGYACCGAGAGCTACCGGATCTTCATCCGCACGCTTCTGGAACTGACTGACAACATCGTCGACGACGCCATCGTGCCGCCGCCCGACACGGTGCGGCACGACCCGGACGACGCCTATCTCGTGGTCGCCGCCGACAAGGGTACTGCCACCTTCTCGGACATCGCCAACGCGCTGTCCCTCGAGAAGGGCCACTGGCTCGGCGACGCCTTCGCGTCGGGCGGCAGCCAGGGCTACGACCACAAGGGCATGGGCATCACCGCCCGCGGCGCCTGGGAGGCGGTCCGGCGGCATTTCCGCGAGATCGACGTCGACGTGCAGCGGGACCCGATCACGACGGTCGGGGTCGGCGACATGTCGGGCGACGTCTTCGGCAACGGCATGTTGCTATCGGAGAGCATCCGGCTGATCGCCGCCTTCGACCATCGGGACATCTTCCTCGATCCGAACCCGGATGCGGCCGCGAGCTTCGTCGAGCGGCGACGGTTGTTCGATCTCGGCCGTTCCTCGTGGGCCGATTACGACCGGTCGCTGATCTCGGAGGGCGGCGGCATCTTCTCCCGCAGCCTGAAGACCGTGCCGCTCTCCGGGCCGGTCCGCGCCGCCCTGGGCTTCGACCGCCACGAGGCGACGCCCACCGAGCTCATGCAGGCGATCCTGAAGGCACCCGCCGACCTGCTCTGGTTCGGCGGCATCGGCACCTATGTCCGCGCCACCACCGAGACCGACGAGGATGCCGGCGACCGCGCCAACGACGCCGTCCGCATCACCGGGCCGGAGCTGCGCGCCAAGGTGGTCGGAGAGGGTGCCAACCTCGGCCTGACGCAACGCGGTCGCATCGAGGCGGCGCGCGCAGGCGTTCGGCTCAATACCGACGCCATCGACAATTCGGCGGGCGTGAACACCTCGGACGTCGAGGTGAACATCAAGATCGCCCTGATGACGCCGGAGCGGGACGGACGTCTGAGCTACGAGGCACGCAACGCCCTCCTCGCCGCCATGACCGACGAGGTGGGCCACTTGGTTCTCCGCAACAACGCGTTGCAGACTCTCGCCCTCTCACTCGCCCAGCGCGGCGGCCTCGGCGAGACCGGCTTCGCCATGCGGACCATGCAGGCTCTGGAGGCCGAGGGTCGCCTCGACCGCGCGGTGGAGTTCCTGCCCGACGACGGGACGCTCTCCGAGCGCATGCGCCGGAACGAGGGCCTGACACGGCCGGAATACGCGGTCCTCCTCGCCTATGCGAAGCTGTCGCTCCATGACGCGATCCTCGACAGCGCCGTGCCGAACGACGCCTATTTCGACCGGGAATTGCAGCGCTACTTTCCGAAGGCCCTCCGGGACCGATTCCCGGACGCGGTGAAAACGCACCGCCTCCGCCGCGAGATCATCGCCACGGCGCTCGCCAACATCATCGTCAACCGCGGCGGCCCATCCCTCGTGACTCGCCTCGTCGACGGCACCGGCGCCGACGGCGCGACCATCGCCAAGGCCTACGCGGTGACCCGCGACGCCTTCGGGCTGATGGAGCTCAACCTCGCCATCGACGGGCTCGCAGGCCGCATCTCGGGCCAAGGGCAGCTCGGCCTCTATGCGGAGGTGCAGGATCTGCTGACGAACCGCATCGTCTGGTTCATCCGCAACCTCGACCTGAGCGGCAGTCTCGGCCCGGTCGTCGCCCGCTACCGGGACGGCGTCGCTGCCGTCGAGGCGGCGTTGCCGAAGGTCCTCGGCGACGAGGCATTGGCGGCGATCGGGGAGCGCACGGCGGAACTCACCGCCCTCGGCATGGCCGCTGCCCAGGCGCGGCGTCTGGCCTCGCTGTCCGCGCTCGTCTCCGCCCCGGACATCGTCCGGGTCGCCGAGGCCAGCGGTCGTCCGATCGAGGACGTGGCGGCCACGCATTTCGCCCTGGAGCACGCCTTCAACCTCGACGCCCTCGCCGCTGCAGCGCGGACCGTTCCGGTGACCGATACGTTCGACCGCGTCGCGCTGGAGCGCGCCGTCGCCGGTATTGCGGCGGCGCATCGCAAGTTGACCGCCGAGGTGGTGGCCGACCTGGGCGCCGGCCCGGAGGCGGTGGAGGCTTGGGCGAAGGCCCGCGGTGCGTCGCTCGTCCGGATTCGCGAGGCGGTGGATGCCATCGGCGCGTCGAGCCTGACGGTCTCGAAGGTCACTGTGGCGGCGAGCCTGCTGGGGGATCTGGTCCGGGCCGACTAGGTGTTCAGTCCCGAGGTGAGATGGGTTGGGTCGTATCTGAACCGGCCTGGGTCGTCTGCCCAGGCTCGGCAGGTCGCTTCGTATGGCGTGAGGCCGCGTAGGGTCTTGAGCCGCCGGGCGAAGTTGTAGGCATCCAGGAAAGCGGCGAGGTGTTCCCGCAGTTGGTCGTGGCTGTCGTAGTGGTAGCGCTTGACGGTCGCGTCCTTGAGGGTCCGGTTCATGCGCTCGACCTGGCCATTGG